>BQJM01000002.1 GCA_021604705.1 marine bacterium B5-7
CTCTGTCATCGCAATAAATGATCGGGTAACTTTTTCCATTACCAATAATCAAACAAAGCAAGATATAACAGGCATAGTTCAAGCACGCATGGGAGAGAAACAGCTACTCATTAGCGACTGTTGGGCGCCGCTAAAGAAAGATAAGAATTTTCAGTGCTTTTCTAAAGAAACGCTACCAGATATTTGCAAAAAACTTCTCCCATCATGGCGCTTTCGTTTTGATAAAGCCAGCAAGTTGCCTGTCATTAACTCGTTAGTTCAGGCTAACATCTCGAACGCCGATTTTTTTAAAAAGTTATTCGCACATCACCAGCTATATTCACAAATTCAATACGATGAATCCGGACAATCTATTTATTTCAGTCCACGATTAGAGAGTTTGTCATCGATTGATATGCGAGAGCTTACTTATTTGCAACAAGGGGATTATGCTAACGATACTGTGGGTGTGATTGATATGAAGTATCAACAAACCTCTGCTGATCCGTCAGCAACATTCCATCTGACCACCAACATCATTGATCTGATGCCTGGCGATAGAATTCGTGTTTCTGGACATCCCACGCCTGATTACAATCAAGCGATGATTGTGACGGCACTTCATTTTGAGGTGAGGGCGGATGGGGTTCGGTATCAGAGTACGGTTACTGCGGTCTGTGAAAGCAATAATCCTTGTCATTCCAGAAAATGCAAAGCATTTGTCTGGAATCTAGATCCCAGACATTCGCCTTTGGCGAATTCTGGGATGACAAGTACCAGGGATAGCCTTCGTCGAGCGCCAGGGATGCTGCACCAGTCATCCCGGAAAGGGCGAAGCGCTTATCCGGGATCTCCTACAGACACATTATATCGCGCTAAAGTTGTAAAACCACAAAAAAACAAAACCTACTTCATTACGTTTGATGACGACAAAACAAAAACCCCAATCCAAGCCAAAAACACACAAAATAAATTCACCCTGCAGCCAAGTACACCGGTTATCGTCTCCTTTATCAACGATGACTTCACCCAGCCTGTTATTTTAGGTTGCATTGCTAGCACGGCGATCAACAAAGAAAACCCACAACAATCTTTAATGCACTCGCCCAAGCAGCAATCGATTAGCTTTGATGATAAAGAGGAATCAGCCACGATAAAAACCGACCAGGAATTATTTTCCTTATCAAACAAACAGCCTAATCAATTACACAGCCATTATGGCGATCTTTCTTTTTATTCTGCGAAGGATACGGAACTAAACGCAAACAACATTAATATCATCGCAAACCAACAAATACAGTGGCAGTCTAAACAATCCATCTACTGGAAAAGCACCGAAGGGGATATCCATTTTAAAACAGGAGGAGACTGTGAGTTACTTGCAAATAGCATGCATTTTTTTTCTAAAGAAAATCATCAATGGACAACAAATCAATGGCAGGTACATACAGAACGCCTAAAGCTCAACGCTGAAACAATCAAATTTGATGCCACCAAATATCGACAGCATACTCAATCAATGCAGTATCGCGCAGATCAAGATTTAACGATTCAAGTCGGCAGCAGTATGCTGCGGCTTTCAGGTGGAAAAGTACAGGTGAGCGGACGTGTGATTCGCTTGAACCTAGGAGGTATTTCTTTCTAAGCCAATGAAAGCAGGGCTTGCAAAAAAAAACTCTTGTGCTATATTATTACACAGAATGGTTTTGGTTAATTTTTTATAAAAAAAGAGGTTTATATGTTTTCAAGTGACGAAGAGGACGACGAATTAGACTCAAGTGGCGACGAATTAGACTCAAGTGGCGACGAATTAGATTCAGGTGTGAATGAGAAAGCAACTGAACTGCTTCACCTTCTTCGCAATAAGTTGTTGAATATAGATTTCACCTCAACAAGAAAGAAGGGAGACCTTATTCTTGAATTCCCTCACGACGATCACTCTATATTTATCAAAAGTGTTATACCAAGGCACCTCTGTAATATACAGGTTAATTCTTATCGGCATGGTGCTCACTCTACGACAGTTACGTGCTATCGCGAATGCATGGACAACCTTATTGAGGCGGTAAGCTTGGCGGCTGAAGCTGTCTTTGATCGGACGACTTTAAGACCTAGAGGGGCCTGCTAATCCTGTTTGTTATGGAGGTAATCCTGTGTTAACGACCACAAATCAACGTTTTTGTTATTGGTTGCAAGGTTATTTTGAGATAGGCCAGGACGTAATGCTTTCTACACGCCACATCGCTCTGATTAACCAGCAGCTGTGCACTATTCAAGAACCCTTAGGTAGCTTCACCGGCTGGCTTAAAAAGGTTGGCGAGTATATTGCAGAACGTGATAATACCGATGCTGCGTGTGAGTTTTTTGCTCCAAAAATTGAACTAGCGCTCAATTCAGTTTTTTTCCATGTTATCGATAATACGTATGAAACAGACACCCCAAAAGAGGTGTTGTTACGTATTCATGATGGTGGGATCCCCCGTGACCAATGACGAATTCCAAGCATGGCTCATCGGTTATGCACAATTAACAGGTAACCCGCCACTGGTGGAAAGACAAATCACCATCATTAAAAACCATGCAAATTTGGTCATTGAAATTGATGGCAAACTATCATCAGAAAACCAAAAAATCATCGATAATTTACAAGTTGGAGGAGAGGTGCCATTTGTGCGTTGCTAAGAAAACAACTTCTCAGGACAACTAAAGCCTTCTAATACCCCTGGGATCAGAGGGTTCACATTCTTTGATGCGATAATTTGAAAATTAGCTGGGTGGCCATTTAAGCTTAACGCCAATTGGAACTTTTCGGGATCGCGCGTTGTAAAGAATTGTTCTTGATCTAACATCCGAAATAACGCCCACGGGCCATGTAATTCTGCACGATAGAGTTGACCAGAAACATCCTCAAATGCCAGCGTCAAGGTTTGTTTTTCTTCCTGTGGCCAAATCATAAATTGTGGTTGACGTGCTTGCTGTTCAAATAGTAATTCTTGTTTATTCAAGGATAAAGAAAACTGTTTAATAGCAGGGTCTAAATTCTCCGGCACAAAAGCAAACTGCCAGCGGAAATTTTGCTGTCCCTCGGGATAAAACATCGACTGAATAATCTGCCCACGGTGTAACTGAGACAATAATGCATCACTAAAATGCCAGGGTAGGGAAGAAAATTGCTTCCAATGCCAGTTCGCATGTTGGTTGTCTAAAAAGACCGTGAGATATTCCTGGTAAAAGCGTTGCAAGCGCCCATCAGGCCCAAAGAAAGCCTGGAAGTTTTCTAAGCTCACATCATGTGTCGCTTGTTTTGAAAAAGGATAGCGATGTGCAATTTGTTCTTTATACGGCGTAACAACATCAAGGTTCCAAGCATGGGTCAGATGTTTTTTAGCCTGATGTAATAATTGCGTCCAACTCGATTTAACGAGCTTTGTTAAACCTGTCGATAAAGGCGAAGGTAGCAGACTGGCTTTCGCAATAAATGCCGCATCCTGTTCACCTTGTATATTATGTAAAACACGTGCTTTCACAATCTCCCAACTACTCGCACCAGGTTGATCGCTAGCGACAACTTGCGCCATATAATTTTTCAAGGGTTGCAGCTGTCGAACCCAACGTTCTAAGGCACCAGGCTCTGTTGCGAGCTGATGCAAGCCTAAAAAGGCTGGGGAAATAATACCTACACCGGGCGATGCTGGATTCAATTGCGTTTCTTCATTTAATATTTGCAAGAATTGTTGCAAACCATTGTCAGACTCAAGCAGTTGCATCAAAGCATCATAACGTGCTTTCAATGTTTTAGGGGCATGCACTTTTATGTGTTGAATGAGTGCTTGCCACAGGGCTGCATATGCTTGCGTGTAGCTTTGTAACAACTTAGCTTTAATGGCTGCGTCATCTTGTGTTGATGTCCGCACACCTAAAACAGCATTACCATGCTGTACTGCATGGATAGTCGCTGACAGTTTTGGTTCAAATAATGTTTGATAGCCCGCGACAGTATAGAGTTTTGGTAAACCAATAAATTGTTTTGGCAAAGAAAATAAAGGTAAAAATTTCAGAGCGCCAAAAGGATTAACTAATGGATTATCCGCATTCACCTGCATCATCAATAAACCTAGCTGTTCAGCAGGTAGGGCATTCAAAAGTAGGCGCGTTTGTTTAACCGCATCATTCAGCTTTTTGTTGGCCTTAGGGTGGTGTGAAATTTTCAGGGCGAGTAAGCGCTGCAAGTGCGCATTCAAAGCAATGCGTGTAGCAGGCTGCTTTTGTGTTTGCTGCCAATCATTTTGCATCCACAAGCTGACAAAATCTTTATCTAAGGTTTGTTTTCCTTGCAGCATTAATAAGCTGCTTAAACTGCCATACAAATAAGCTGGGTTTTCTGGGTTATTATCCAATTGCGCAATCAAGGCTGAGTCTAATTGTGCTGCGAAACGTTTTTGTAGGGCAAGTGCATAGACCTGCGAAACACTGGTATACACTTCTCTCACTTGCTTCGGCATCAATTGATGCAACAGAAAATGTTGAACATCCTCTAGCGCAGTGACACCCTCGTAAAGGGCATTCAAACTTGGGAGTATTGCAGATAATTGTGCGTCATCACCGATTTGTTTTGACAGCACTTGATATTGCGTGAGTGCATGCTCCGCCGTATGCATGCCGCGAATCGCTTGCTGAAAGTCCATGGCATAGACCCAAGTCGATAGCCCAAGCAAACCTGCCAAACCAATCCCACAAAACCAGCGCCAATTGCGAACAACATGTTGTTGCTGTGTTGTGGTGATTAACGGCTGCAGGAGCCAACTGTCCAGCAACTGCTGAATAAAATACCCCGTGTTTTTCTGATGCATGGTTGGCGAGGGCAATTGATCGGTAATAACGTGCTGAGATACCGGCTGAAGCAAATAATCCTTTGCGCCTTGATCTTGTCGACCACTCGTTAAATGAATCCCTTGTAAATGTAGACTGCTGTAGTGTTGAATCGCATTAGCAAACTCCACACAAAACAAGCGTAATCGCGATTGAATCGCAGCCAGTTGCAATGGGAAATCTTTAATATCTATTTTCGCATCAGGCAATGTTTCTTGTTGCAGGCGTTTGAATTGTTTTTTTGTAATGATTGCCGTTAAATGTTTGTAGTGTTCATCAAAGTCTGCCTCAGATAAATGATCATGCTGATGCAGATCAATTCCCCACAGTTGTTCACGCTCATCCTCGAACAAATCACTAAAAAAGGTTTGGAATCCTTTTAATCGATCCATCTTGCTAATAACAAGCTGCACCGAGAGAGGGTGTTTCACCGTTTTTTGTAACTCAATCACTTGCTGAGCTAAGGCACGGACCATATCTTCTACTTGATTCGCAGAAGAACGACACAAGCGCTCAATGTCACAGACGACCAAAACACCTTTTATTGCAGCAGGATTTTCAAACTTCTTTAATAAACGTAACCAGGTTTTCCATAAATCAGGGAAGGCATGATGGTGCCGCTCCCAATAACCGTAATGACCGTTAACATCTAAGAATATCGATTTATCCGTGACCCACCATTGTGTATGACGTGTGGGGCGAATGGTATCTAAATCTTCTTTATCAAACTTTTTTTCTAAAATAAATTTTAAGCCAGAATTAGCAATCAGCGTGGTTTTACCTGCATCGTGCGGCCCTAATACCACGAAGCGTGGCAATTGTTTGAGGTTTACTGGCAACTTATCTTGCTTTAGTGTTTTCGCTAAAAAATGCTTAGCGCCTTGAAAGGCTGCTTTCAGGCCGGCTTGTTCATCAGCGAGGTGAAAAGTAGGTCGCGACGTCATGAATCTTTAGCTCGTTAACAAGGGTTGCAATACTTGGGTGATTTGTTGTTGCAAAGGTTGCACCATCATAATCAACGCGGCATAAAAACAAGTAGAAATGACCGCAGAAAAAGCAATGGCCAATCCGGTTTGTTGTAGCAAGCGGCGTTTTAAGGGGGGCGTTTTATCACTGGTTTGTATTGTAAAAGTAGATAGCGCTCTGACAGGTTCACCGCGGTGCTCCATAATCAGTTGATACAGTTGACCCATAAGCTGATACAAATGCTTATCTGCTTCAGCAAGATGTCTAAACTTACCTTGAAAACGTTGTGTTAAACACACGTAACATAATTCTAATGTATCCAAGTGTGTCTTTGGGTCACACATCAAACGTTGCAGGATCAAAAAGAATCCTTCTGATCCGCCATCATCATCATGAAATTTTGCGAGCAAGGTTTGAAAAGGAAATTGATCGTGGTGCATCTCGTGCAATTTTAAAATTTCTTCATCCAGCACAGCACATAACAAATAGCGCGCAACCAGCATGCTATCTGCACGGTAACCTAATACTTGTGCGCGATAACTAAAGGCTTCCATTTCGTGAGAGAGTAAGTCGTAAATCTCTGTTAACTGAAATTGTGATAGCTTTCCTAAGCAACCTAATAAAGGCGTGGCGGCGGCCATTAAGGCATTGTGATGGGATTGCGTCGTCAAAACACGAGAATGCCTGGGCTGCTGAGCAAGCACCGTAGCAAGTTCGTAGGCGTGCGGTTGCTGATGAGAAGCAGTCTCATTCACAGCGGGCACCGATACAGTAGTTTTTGCTTCTTTTAACATCCAGGTAGTTTAACCTAAACCTCGCATAAGCTACAATTGCCTCAAATTAGCGCTTAGACCAGCTGTTCAAAATATGAATAACTTATTTACCATCGGACTGCACTACCGTCACGCCCCCATCGCGGTGCGGGAACGTCTTGCTTTTGCGCCCGATCAACAGCGTGATGCGATTAACACTTGGCTGAAAACACTACCCATTACGGAAGCGTTCATCTTATCGACCTGTCATCGCACAGAAATCACCGTTTATGGTGAAGATCTGCAAACACTCAAAGCCTGGCTGGCAAGCCAAGGGCAATTATCGGCTGAAGACTTTGAGGCCATCTGCTATCAGTATCAGGGGAAAGCAGCGGTGCGTCATTTGATTCGTGTGGCAGTGGGCTTAGATTCTGTGATGTTGGGCGAACCGCAGATTTTAGGGCAACTCAAAGAAAGTTATCGCACGGCAAATACAGCAGGGGGCCTGGGCGTTCAACTACAACCGCTCTTGGATTTTATCTTTAATGCCAGCAAACAAATCCGTACGCAGTCTGAGATTGGCCGACACGCCTTATCGGTTGCCTATGTGGCAACGCGCATCGCGAAACAAATCTTCGCCAACATCCACGAGACACGCGTGCTATTTATTGGCACAGGTGAAACGATTAATTTAGTCGCGCAGCATCTCAGCAATGATGCCCCGCAGCAATGTTGGTTTGCAGGTCGTCAGCTTGAGAAGGCACAAAGCTTGGTGGACCAAGTGGGAGGCCAAGCCATTCGCATCCAAGAGGTGCCTAGCGTGCTCCCACAGGCAGATATTATTATCTCTGCCACGCGCAGCAGCTTACCCATTATTGGCAAGGGCTTGGTTGAGAGCAGCTTAAAGAAACGCAAGCATAATCCCATGCTTTTCATTGACTTAGCCAACCCTCGTGATGTAGAGCCTGAAGTCTCTAGCCTGGAGGATGTCTATCTTTACAACCTCGATGACCTTGCTCAAGTGATTTCCAAGAACCAATCAGAGAAGCAAGTGGCGGCTAGCCATGCAGAAAGCCTGCTGGATCAGTTTGTAGAACAGTATGTTTGTGACAAGCGGGCACGCTCAGCAGCCCATTTAGTCAAAAACTACCGAGAGCAGGGTGAAAACATTCGTAACGAAGTACTAGAGAAGATGCTGCGCAAATTAGCGCAAGGTGACAATCCTGAAGAAGTGCTCAACGAGCTTGCTCACGCACTAACCAATAAGTTGTTACACCAAACCAGCGTGCAGCTGCATAAAGCGGCGTATCAAGGTGAGGATGAGCTGCTCGACTTCGCCAAATCGTGGTTAACGTTGGAGTAAATGATTATCGATACAATTCAAATTTAAGGACGTGAAAAGCATATGGATATTCAAGAAGACCCAAATGAAATTTTAGCCACTGGTTCCGCGATAATAGTCGACAGTACTTTGGAGACAGAGATCCCCAGTTTTTTGGAAATTTTTAAAAAAACATCCTTAACTGGCATATCTATGGCACTCTGCTTCAACTTTAGCATTGAAGTATTTTTGTCTGTCATATTACTTCAACACTTAAGTGAGTCAGAGGACGACACTGCGGCAGCGACGTTAGTGTCAACTTGGATGAATACTGTGTGTGTCTTCTTTATCGCCCCCATTCTCGCGACAGCTATTCACCTAAGCAAAAGCTATGGTGCCTGGTGTGAAGAAGAAGAAAATAGTACATTGGCTCATGTAGTGCCTGGCGCGTTGCGTGATGAACCGAGAGAAGACCAGCCTTTGCTTCATGGTCAAGAAAATAACACAGAAACACCTCCCGGAAACATACAAGATGTAAATGTGGGTGCAATGGAAGTCGTGTGGGAACCTGGTGACGACAAAGAGAGAAAGAAGGAAAGACTTGAGTCATCCAACTATAATGCATTAACCATAGCGCTAATTAGTGCGGGTTGTGCGACCACACTTACAATATTAGCAAAGCCTATATTTGTACATGCACTTGGACAAAGAGAATCAGTCGCAGCTGCAGCACAGAAGTTTTTAAGTGTTTATGCCTATGCTGTACCCGGTCTCATGTTTAAATTGAGTTTAGAGCAAATAATATTTGGCTTTGGCAAGGTGAGGGCAGCGATGTGGTTTTCGCTAATAGGTTGTGCTACTGGAGTGGGATTATCGTTTTTACTAGGGTTTGGAGCACAAATAGGTTCCTTGAAAGTTCCTCGATTAGGTCCAGCAGGTGTTGCGGCAGGCTTTGCTGTAGATTCTTATATAACATCCATATTGTATGTTTTATTCACCCAGCTAAATAAGGACTTAAAGAAATTTAATTTCTTTAAGCTTTCTTTTTCGCGTTATGTAAGAAACTTGGGTGAATTAAAAAAGATTCTCCGCATCAGTGGCGCAATGCTCATCGCATTTGCTATCGAACTCGCATTAACGCTAGCACTAGGTGTTTTTAGCGGCTTAATAAGCACAGAAGCGCAGGCTGCAATGTCATACTGCATGAATTTTATTTACTTATTATTTATTTTTGCCGCGGCTTTCGGATACAGTTGTGCGCAGGAAGTCAGTCGGCAAATTGGTGCCGAGAAGTGGGTTGCCGCAGAACGAATTGGTCGGTATGGCTCAATTACGGCTTTGATCTATATTATTCCTCTGCCCACTATATTTGCGATATATCCCCCTGCATTAGAAGCGATATCTGGTGGTGCTAGCGAAGCTGTTTCACAGATACTAAGTAAGTTAGTGCCCATTATGTGTGCCGGCGTAGTATTCGATGCCTACAGATACAATCTTTTTCAGCAAACACGTCCATTAAATGACTTGATCGTTCCCAATATTATTGCGTTGGTCGGTGTATGCCTAGGCATTGGACTTGCGGCTGGACTAGGTTTCGGGACAGAAATGAAAATATACGGGCTAGGGGCTGGTTATACCACGGGTATTGCATTTGCGATGCTGGCAATGTTTTTTCGCTGGCGATATGACATGAATAAAATAACACAGCGTGAGCAAAGCCAGAGTAATAATACTTCATCTTTTTGGCGAAGTTGTTGTGGACTTTTATCTCAGGATGAAACTCGCGATGATACGACCTTTACTCAGACTTTAGCAGTAGCTACTTAAATCTCATTCAGCTGGGATTACCCCCTACGGGTGGCAAACATCCATCGCCGCAGGGCCTGAGTCTTGCGCACGAGATGCAGCAGCCACCTCTGCTCGGAGTTGCGCTTGATTCTCTGGCGAGAACGATGCGAGCACAGCCTTGGCTAGAGGGGCGTGAGGATTCGCTGTCGTATGCTCTTGTATTAAGAACCAGCGCTCAAGGGTAGGGGGCTTATTCAACCTTTCAGTGTTCGCGTCTTCAGCGCCTTCTGAAAAGAATGCTGAACTGCCGCCATTGCTAATAGGCACAGAGCGCTCTGCTTCTAGCAATCTTTTCAACTGCTGAAACTTAGCGTTTAAAATAAGGGAAAAGTCATTGTCAGTAAAAAACTTCTTGGTTGGAGCTTTATGCCCCACCGTCTCAAAATGCCCCTTGGGCAGCTCTAATTGATTTAGAAAATGGTACGCAGCCTCTTCATTCACAATAGCCTTGTAGTACTCTCTACCCTCCGAAGGTAAGGCCCCATACACCTTCTGCATTCTATTTTTTAAAAAAGCTTCGCCAAATAGATGGCCCTGTGCAACACATAATTTTTTACCTTGTTCTAGGCCAAGCAAAGGCAGGATATTCAAAACTTCTATAAACGGCGACGAAGACACACTACCTAGCACCGACAGCTTATCTTCAAACCGCTGAAAAACCGTATTAAGCAGCCCATATTTAAGGGAGGACATCACAAAACCAAGGTCTTCCATTGTATTTACCCCTCTATTTAAAGCCGCTTTCACGTGTTCATTGTTAAGCACGTGCATTTGTTGGGCTTCGTTTAAGCAAGCAAATAGATAGTAGAAAAAAGCTGCTTTCCCTGCTGCGTCACAAAAGAAATTCTGCTGCACTGCATACGCAAAAATCTCTTCGCGCACTGCCTCTTCTTGGCACTTCATGACATCATAAAAAGATTTCGCATCAGTCACAGAAGAGAAAATCCTATTTTTATTTTGCTGAAATAATTCAGCACGCTGTACCGGTGATAGCACCTCAAAAACTTGTTGAATTTTTTCTGGTGTATCCAAGTAGTTAGGATTAACCAGCATACCTTGGCATGAAGAGTACAGATCGTCACGTTCCGCCTGCGCAAAATGGCGCATGATCGCGTTAAAATCGCTGGCGTTATTACAAGAAGCAATAGCTTCCTGCAAGGGATCAGCCAGAGAGTTATAAAATAGATCCTTACGTAAGGCCTCAGGAAGATATTCCAATATTAATGCAACATCAGAAGCAGTTTGTATCAGAGAGGGCACTTTTCGAGAAATAACCGGCCATTCAAATACTTCTTGGCGTAGGTCTGGGTGGATGTTATTAAAAATATCATTAAATGCACTTGCGTCAGTCAATACTTCAGAAAGAATTTCCTCTATGCGCAGGCGCCCTTGTTTAAATAAGGAGGTTTGAGAAGCTAAGTCACGGCTAATATGCTGTAGATGCACCTTAAAAGTCTCTTGGTTTTTAAATATTTCCACTAGCCTTTCTTCTGAATATACTATCTCGTCACCTTTCGCCATTGTCATTACCCTCTTGTTAGATTTAAATTGTGCGTAGAGTTTAACATAGCGCGCCCATATGTGCCTGGTTTTTAACCTCTTTATTTCAGAGATCAGCTATTGCTAAGTTGAGACTTCCGCCCAACTGTACACAGGGAAGTGTGCAGAAAACAACACCCGTTAAAATTTTACGCTTTCTGTTTAAAAAAAAAGAATGTTGGCGCTAAGCCATTGAAAAATATATATTTTTTAAGGTTCTTCAAGCCTGCTAATCTTTTACCCGATCAACCTCGAATCAAGGTTTTAGCCCGATCACACCCATTTTATTCACACAGTTTTCCACAGGAACTGTGGGTAAGCTGAAGCCCTTGACCGTTCAAGGATACCCTATATAATTTCGCCACTATGCTTGAGACAAACGCCATTAAACAACAGCTACTCGATCTCTCGGAACGCCTTGCCGCGATTCGGGGGTATCTTTGACCTAGACGCCAAACAAGAGCGCCTAGAAGAGGTCACGCGTGAGCTGGAAGACCCAGCGGTTTGGAATAATCCCGATAAAGCACAAACCTTAGGGCGAGAACGCGCCCAGTTAGCTGACGTTGTCGACACAATCAATTCACTTACCGGACAATTAACCGATAATCATGAATTATTGGCGATGGCGATAGAAGAACAAGATGCCGCAGGCATCGACAGCATCGTCACAGATTTGGCGCAAGCCGAGCAGCAAGTCCACGGTTTGGAATTTCGCCGTATGTTCGCAGGTGAAATGGACCCCAACAATGCCTATGTGGAGGTTCAATCCGGTTCTGGTGGCACAGAAGCCCAGGATTGGGCAGAGATGCTATTACGTATGTATCTGCGCTGGGCAGAGAAGCAGGGCTTTAAAGCGGAGCTGGTTGAGTGCTCAGCGGGCGAGGTAGCCGGCATTAAGAGTGCAACGATTCACATTAGTGGTGATTATGCCTACGGTTGGCTGCGCACAGAAAGCGGCGTTCATCGTTTGGTCCGCAAATCACCTTTTGATTCTGGTAATCGCCGTCATACTTCTTTTGCTGCCATCTTTGTATCGCCCGAAGTGGACGATAACATCGACATTGATATTAACCCGGCGGATTTGCGTATCGATACCTATCGCGCCAGCGGGGCAGGTGGGCAGCACGTTAACCGAACAGATTCTGCTGTGCGCATCACGCACGAACCTACCAACACCGTGGTACAGTGCCAGAGTGACCGCTCACAACATAAAAACAAAGCGCAGGCAATGAAACAGCTCAAAGCCAAATTGTACGAATTAGAAATGAGCCAACGTAACCAAGAGAAACAAGCATTAGAAGAAAATAAATCAGAGATTGGCTGGGGCAGCCAAATTCGCTCCTACGTATTAGATCAGTCACGCATTAAAGATTTGCGCACCGGTGTTGAAACCGGTAATACTCAGGCAGTCTTGGATGGTGATTTAAACCAATTTATCGAAGCCAGTTTAAAACATGGAGTTTAAAGCAAACAATGAATGATGAAGTACAACCCGTTGAATTAACAGAAAATGAAATCATCGCCATCCGCCGCGAGAAATTAAATACATGGCGCGAAGCGACACAAGCCTTTCCGAATACCTTTAAGCCTGAAAATACAGCTGGCGCCTTGTCTGCAGCCTATGCGGAGACTGATAAAGAAACTTTGGCAGAAAAACCCGTTACCGTCAAAATAGCGGGGCGCATCATGACACGCCGCTTGATGGGTAAAGCGAGCTTTGTCACTCTGCAAGATCGCACAGGACAAATGCAAGCGTATGTGCGCGGTGACAATCTGCCAGAAGGCATTTATGAGGATTTCAAAAAATGGGACATGGGCGACATCATCGGCATCGAAGGCGAACTTTTTCGCACGAAAACCAATGAGTTAACAGTAAAAGCTAAAACCATTACTCTGCTAACAAAATCACTACGCCCCCTCCCTGAGAAGTATCATGGTTTAGCTGATCAAGAGCAACGCTATCGTCAACGTTATTTAGACTTGATTGCGAATGCCGATGTGCGAAAAACCTTTATGATCCGTTCTCAATTAATTGCGGGCATGCGCCAATATTTAATTGAGCGTGATTTCCTTGAAGTGGAAACCCCGATGATGCATAGCATCCCAGGTGGGGCGACAGCACGACCCTTTAATACACATCACAATGCCTTGGACATGCCACTATACATGCGCGTTGCGCCTGAACTATTTCTGAAGCGTTTGGTGGTTGGTGGTATTGAGCGCGTGTTTGAAATCAACCGTAACTTTCGTAACGAAGGGATTTCTACCCGTCACAATCCTGAATTCACCATGATTGAGTTTTACCAAGCGTATGCGGACTATCAAGATTTAATGGCGCTGACGGAAGATATGTTTGCTTATCTTGCTAAAACGGTACTAGGCACGACCGTGGTGCATTACCAGGAAAGTGATTACGACTTGGCAAAACCATTTAAGCGCTTAACAGTACGAGATGCCGTTAAACACCATAATAAACTGAGTGATGCAGACGTTGATGATGCAAAAACATTGACGGAAATCCTGAAAAAACACAAAGCCAATGTAAAAGGTCATGAATCTTTAGGGCATTTATTGTTTATGGTCTTTGAAGAAACCGTCGAACATGAATTAATGGAACCAACCTTTATTACGGAACATCCTTTTGAGGTATCGCCCTTATCACGTCGTAACGATAAAAATCCTGCGGTGGTTGATCGTTTTGAGCTTTATATTGCAGGCCGTGAAATTGCGAATGCATTTTCAGAGTTAAATGACCCCGAAGATCAAGCCGCGCGCTTTAAGGCACAGGTTGCAGAAAAAGATGCGGGGGATGATGAGGCCATGCATTACGATGAAGACTACATTACTGCGCTGGAACATGGTATGCCGCCAACAGCGGGTGAGGGGATTGGTATCGATCGCTTGGCGATGTTCTTTACCGATTCTCCGTCAATTCGTGATGTGATTTTGTTTCCGTTGCTGAAGCCGAAGTAGGTTTAAGCCTGTCATCCGGGAAATAGTTAGAAAACTACGCCTGTCATCCCAGAATTAGTTGGAAAACTACGCCTGTCATCCCAGAATTTTCCGAAGGAAAATGTCTGGGATCTAGATTCCAGACAATCGCTTCGCGATTTCTGGAATGACAGAAGCGAATGCTGATACAAACTCTGGAATGACAGGTAGACCTTGTCATCCCGCACTTGATGCAGGATCTCCGTCTAGTACAGCTGTAGCATCAGGAGATTCCGGCTTTCGCCGGAATGACTAAGGTCTCGGTGCCCGCGTTTGAGGCGCTTGCTCAGGTGATGGCGTTTTTACGTAGGCTAACATCGACATAGCGGTAATGATAGCAGCCATCCATAAGCACTTTGCTTCTCTAGGCCATGATGCTGGCCCAACAAAAGTAGGATGGGTATCTAGCACCACGAATAAGGCCATTGCAGACAATCCAACATTTTTCGCATTAGTGCGTGCTGAATCTCTTTGTCTATATCCACAATATCGTAACAATGACGCAATCGCTTCAGATGGATCGGTTGGCTCTATATTTTCTGGCATAACATCACTCACTTTTTTATTGTTAAGATCTCACATTCAAGTTAATTCAAGTACTTCACAATCTCTAAAAATAACTTGGGTGTCGCAGCAACGATATCGCCTTCGTTGCTCACATTTTGTTGGCCTTTATAATTACCCACTAAACCACCTGCTTCCTTCACCATTAAGGCGCCGGCAGCCACATCCCATTTTTTTAAATCGCATTCCCAAAAACCATCAAGACGACCCGCAGCAACATAAGCTAAATCTAATGCCGCAGATCCCATGCGACGAATACCCGAGCAACGCGGATATAAACGCTGTAGTGACTTCATGTAGTGCGCTAATTTTTCTATATTTCCGTAAAGCGGCGCACCGGTTGAAAGCAATGCTTTTTCCAGTTTATCACGCCCAGTCACACGAAGTCGTTTTTGGTTTAAGAAAGCACCTCGGCCCAATGACGCCGTAAATAATTCATCGCGCATCGGATCGTAAATTAAACCATGCTCAACAACGCCGCGATATTGCAGCGCCAAAGAAATACAAAAGTGGGGAAGGCCGCGCATAAAATTGTTGGTGCCATCAATGGGGTCGATAATCCAGACATGATCTCCCTCTAACGTGCCACCCAATTCTTCGCCATAAAAATGGTGCGCCGGGTAAGCTTCTTTAATTTGCTCAATGATGATGGTTTCTACACGCGCATCAATATCCGTAACAAAGTCATTGTGACCTTTTTCAGAAATTTCTAGTTTTTCTAATCGAGACTGTGCGCGTGTTAACTCACGCGAAGCAAGCCGAACCGCTTCAAATGCTGTATTAAGGAAAGCGTGCATACGAGATCAACCTTTTACATGATGAAAAATTTCGGCTATCCTAGCACAAATTTTGACTAACCGTAAGCTTAAGGTAAAAAGATGTTAAATCAGATAAAGATTGTCCTGGTCGAACCATCTCACCCCGGGAACATTGGGGCAGCGGCGCGTGCCGTGAAGAATATGGGGCTCAGCCAATTGGTGCTCGTGAACCCAAACAGATTCCCTCATCAAATTGCCACAGAAAGGGCAGCAGGGGCTGATGATATTCTCGAGGCAGCGCAAGTTGTTAGTTCCCTTGACGAGGCGATTGCTGATTGCCAATTGATTCTGGGGACGAGCGCCCGCGATCGCTCACTCCCATGGCCGATGCTAGATGCCCACCAAGCCGGGCAAGAAGCCGTGAAGGCCGCGAAAACACATCAAGTGGCAATGCTGTTTGGGCGTGAACGGGTCGGCTTAACACGCGAAGAATTACAGCGTTGCCATTACCATGTTCAAATCCCAACAAACCCTGAATACAGTTCGTTAAATTTATCGCAAGCCGTACAAGTCATGGCTTACGAAATGCGTTTAGCCGCCTGCGATGACAGTCTGCAAGCTTGGGATTGCGAGTGGTCCACCGAGCGTGATATGCAATTGTTTTTCGAGCACTTGGAAAAGGTCATGCATCAAGTAGAATTCCTGCGAACCGATGTCCCCAGACAAACGATTGCGCGGATAGTGCGCCTGTTTAAGCGCTCAAAATTAGATAAATATGAGATGGGGATCATGAGAGGATTCCTGGCAGCGATTGAGAAGGACCAAACTAAATAAAGTTTAAACATGAGCCAGCTATCTCTTTCAAAAACACGCATAAATCCATCCCTGGAGCTCGACGGCGGCTATCCTTGCCGCCGACGGTTTTTGAAAGAGATACCCGGCTCATGTTCTTCAGTTACTTTTGTTTTTATACCTACGTAAAAATACTGAGGCTTTTCCATTGCCAAGTCCGTTAAAAGTGTTTATAATCTGGGCTCCTTGGGTGAAAGGAAAACACCCACCCAGTTGATAATCATTCTCATTTGCAATAAGGTGCCTGCGGAGAGAAGATTTTTAGGGTTGACTAATGATTACCGGAATAACAAAAAGTGTCATTCATCTTGCTGCCAAGCTAGATAGCTGGTGGGAAGAATGGCTGGCTCGCCAGCAAAAAAAATTAAAAGCAGAACTGCTCTGGTCAGCGCTAGATACTGCAGCCAGCAGTTTCCTCTATCTAGTAAAAAGCCTTAGCACCATTGCTGTCACCACCTATATTGGTTTATTGGCCTTTGTTGGTGTACTTAATCTTAGTCCCGCCAACAGCATCTTGTTTCCATTGGCCGTCACTGCTTTTTTGGCCTCAGCCCTTATCGATGGTGAAGTCTATAAGCAAACCGTTTTTGGCGGTGTCAAAAAAATGTTTGGGATTGATTACATGCGGCGCACCGTGCTCATGAATAAATTCCATGATTATTTAGAAGAGCAGCTTGCTGCGGGCGAAGAAAATGAATTAACTAAGCGGGGCTTAAAATACCTCAGTGATATCACAAAGAAAACGCGTATCAAAGAACAAATTGCACTGCTTGAACGCCTAAAACGTGTTGACAGAAAGCATCGCAATGCGATAAAAAAATTATTAGAAACAAAAAAACAAGCGCTTGAAGCGCTTAAAAAAGTATTGAAGAAAAAAGAAAATGAGATTTATTTCGATCTATGCAAGAAAGAGAAGCAGGGCGGAGACGAATGGTCCTCAAAATCCGGTGGGAAATGGGGCTTCTCAGAAGACTTAAGAACCAAGTGGCAACGTGAAGCTAACATAAAAAAATGGGTGAACCGCGCCTTCATTTTCGTGCATCTTGGTGCTGGCGCTGCAGCAGCCATTGCAACAATCTTTACACTGAACAACTTTGTTGGTGCACTGAGTATTAAATTTGGTTTTGTCGTTAGCGCTGGGCTGATGTCTGGTTTGGTTTGGCCTATGGCAATTTTTACAGCACTAGGTTACACCTATTACATGTATCATACGGTGGCTGACATTATCGCAAACGATAAAATTCAGCGCTGGGGAAGAATGCTAGTTAAATCTATTAAGGACTATCACTTTCGAGAAGATGAATTAAAATCTAATTGGAAATATGCAAAATGGGCTTGGCGTTACATTATGCCAAAGCTATTTGTTATTGGTGTTTTAGCGCTACTATTTTTAATGACGATCGCAACCGCAGGGACTTCATGGGCTTATATGAAGGATGGTGCTGATCTATTGGCGAACTGGGGGCGGTTTGTCTTGGTACTACGTTTAGTCACCTTTCCTCTAGAAGTTATGGCTGACTTTATCTTCAATGGCGCAAATACCATCGAGTCTGCAGAAGAATTGCTGAACTCAGGCTTTTCGCTTAAAAAATACTTCATACGGATTTGGCAAGCTATTAAAGAAAACTATCAACAAGAAACCCGATTGCAGTTTCTCAACCCATTTCGTTTTCTATGTGAGTTAATAGAATCACCATTCAAGGTAGTTGTATTTATTGTACATTGTATTAGTGCTTCAGTAGGAAGTGATGGTTCTTCTTTGGTGAAACAATCCATTGCTATTTCAAGCTCTGCACTGATCGAGGGCACATCTGAAATGCACTTCATGACCCACTTTGAAGAGGTTAATAGCATTGACAACAAAGAAAAGAGCAATGAAAAAGCGCAACTTGCTTTATCAAATCATCGGAGTGCTGATCACAATCACAGCCACGACATTCCTAGCAAGGTTTGCGATGTGCTACTCATCATTACTTTGCTTAAGCCACTAGCAGCATTATGGGATTATGCCAG
The DNA here is from genome assembly GCA_021604705.1 of marine bacterium B5-7. Lineage (NCBI taxonomy): Bacteria > Pseudomonadati > Pseudomonadota > Gammaproteobacteria > marine bacterium B5-7. The sequence continues at coordinate 18,453 of BQJM01000002.1, forward strand.
CTGTGATGATGCGAAGCGCGATACAGAAACACCTTGGTATCGTTTTTATCAATCACATCACTGGAACAAACAAAAGCATAGCAATGGTTTCAGTTTAAAAGATCATGGCATGGAAATAGGCGCGGATGGTAATCCATATAAATTATGGAAAAACACCGCTGCGTCATCAACAGATACTGATGGCCGGGATGAAATTGAAATGACTGAAACCCATAGCACCCCTATTAAGACACAGCCTTTGCTTAATATTGCTGAACAGGGTCCAGATAAGCTAGAAAACCATCTATTCCCTGTGAAAGCTGTCGCCCCATTCGCTACCAGCTAGATTTCCAGCCACTGCGGCACTAATTGTTGTGCCGTTTTGAGCTGCAATCGATGCTGGTGTGATCGCGAATCTAAAGATTGTAATAACTGCCAAAAATCCCGCGAATGATTAAGATGCACGGTGTGACACAACTCATGCAGTAAAACGTGCCGCACGACACTGTCCGGCAAGAATAACAATTTACAATTTAAACTGACTGTTTTGTTTTCCGAACAACTTCCCCAACGACTCGTTTGTGCACGCACAGAAGCGGTGGCGTAGGGGAGTTGTGTTGTTTGGCTTAATTCATCTAAAAGGGGTAGCAAATAATTTTTTGCTTTTTTGCGAAGCCACTGCATAAAATATTTTTTTTGTATTTTTTCATCATCGATAGGACCCATCATGGCGAGTTGAAAGTCTGGCTTTTCAACTGTGCGGATACGGGATGCCTGCATCGGAATAACATGCCAAGTCCAATCTTCTTGTAAAGCACGTAATTTAATCTGCGATGGGCGCTGATGTTTAACGCGCATTTCTTGCAAAACATGTAGTTGTTTTTCTATCCAAGACTGATTGGCATGAATGAAAGCATCAATGTCGCGTTGCCGAAAACGTTTTGGCGTTACGACTTCTAAGCCGTGAGAGGGCGTTACCTTCATCGACAGGCGCTTCGCGCGCGGACTAATGCGGTGTTTGTATAATGGTGGCCAGAGGGTGTTTTGCATAGACATATTCTATGTACATTTATATATTTTGTCATCTATTATCAAAAAATCTTTATAGAGCCTGGGAGGAGATTCCGTTCAAAAACCGTTGGCGGCAGGGATGCCGGCATCGAGCGCCACGGATGGCAGTTAGTTTGCGTGTTTTTGAACGGAATATCGGACTGGGCTATCAATGATTTTTGATTAAGTAGTTGCTATGTTGTTTTCAAATAAACCTCAAAACAAACAGACTTACCTTCATAAACAAAATTTGGCGATCGTTCAACAAACGGCGGGGCATGTGCTGGCCGTTTTACAACAACACGTTTTGAGGCACAAGCAATGGCTGCATCAAACAAAGCTTGATTATCCTGCGGTTCAGTGACCATTTCTTGAAGTAACTGTAATTCACGTTTGACCAGGGCCGATTTTTTGCGCGCAGGAAACATCGGATCGCAGTAAACAACATCGGGTTTAGACAACGTGGGTAATAAGTCAGGGGCGTTGCCATGTAACAGCGTAATTGGCACATCATGTTCTGCTTTCAATCGACGTAATCCATCTTCTAATAATTGAAAGACAATCGGGTTTTGTTCAATCGCAGTAACTAAGCATCCAAATTGCGCCATAAGCACGGCATCCCGCCCCAAACCTGCAGTCACATCAATCACGGTAGGTGGTGAAGCCTGCTGCCAGCCAATGGCCCGCAACAGGTGTTCTTGGCGCGCATGGGTATGTTGATGCCGATAGGCTTGTTTTCCCGATAAAAAATCAATACAAAATGGTTTGCCATCAGTTAACTGTAATTGCAACTTTCCATCAGCTTGGACCAGGGATGATTGTGATATACTGCCGTCTTTCATTGAGCGTGTCTTATGTCTAATCGTTACGACATTATTACGGATCAAGCGGGTCCACATCAAGACTTAGTATCCGTCCTAGCAAAGCATCTTACTGCTGCCTATCTGCGTCCGATACCCGCACAGCAGCAGCTTGCTTTTGATCAGTTTATGACGGCCTATCAGCACATCAATCAACCTATTATATTGGATTCTGGCTGTGGCAGAGGAATGAGCGCGCAGCTGCTAGCAAAACAGCATCCGGAACAAATGGTGCTCGGCATTGATAAATCATTACATCGTTTAACGCAGCCATTCTTAATAGAAGGCAATCTCTGTCTGATGCAAGCTAATCTCATCGATGCTTGGCGCCTACTGCTTGCCGCGAAATTGCCGATTGTTAAACATTATTTGTTGTACCCAAATCCCTGGCCCAAGTCATCACAGTTTAAACGCCGCTTCCATGGACATCCCATCTTTCCAGCAATGTTGCAGCTTACCCCGGCAATAGAATTACGTAGCAACTGGAAAGTGTATTGTCAGGAATTTTCTCTGGCTTATACCCAATGCACTGGGCAGACATTAACGCTCAGTGAATTTAACACCGACGAACCACTCACACATTTCGAAAGAAAATACCTTGAAAGCAATCAACCGTTATTTCAATTGAAATAGGACACACTGCTTATGCCCAATCTCGCCAGAGAAAATAACATTTACATCAGGCGGTAAAAACACTTTTCGCGTTATATATTGGACGCCTGGTTTTGTCTTATCTGAAAACACGGGCTTCACATCAGCGGGTAACTCAGCCAACAACTTAATCGCTTCTTGATCGGGATTCATATGGTAAAAATGTAGTGTTTTTTGCTGTGCTAGCTGTTTGGCGAAACGGCTGGCGTCATCATGGTGCGCCATGCCTGGCGTCACCACAAATGCCATCATCGCTAACAAAAATACAACTAAGCTTCCTAGTAAGGCCGGCAACTTAGGCCATGTTTTTAAACGTGAAACACCCAAAAATAAATAGGCAGAAATAATAGCGAGGGCAGGGGTCATGGAAAGAATATAACGCGGGCGTTTTTCACCAGGAATACTCATCCCTAACAAAACAATCACAACCCAAATAATACATTGACGCAATAATGTGCCATCTACTTTGCGCGACAAAAAACGCGGCAAAGCAATGATGGTGGCAAAAATCGCTAACAAACCAGGTAACGCAAAGTTCAGCAATATAACAGGCAGGTAGTACCAGACGTTTTCAGTATGCGTCTGAAGGCGCCCCAGCGCTTGCATATGCAATGTTTGCTTCACGAAAGTCTCTCCGCCAACATGAAAGGCTAAAGCCAAGTGAGCGGCTATTCCTAGCGTTAGGAGGAATGCGGCTAACATTAACCCCTTGAAGGCGACTTTTGCTCGAAAATCCCCCAAATGTACGGCTAAAGGCGGTACTGCACACAAAATAACGCCAATGCTGCCTCTGAACGCAAAAGCGATAAAGTAGGCAATGACGATCCCCCCAATTTGTTTTTCACGTGCGGAAATAAAAGCAAGACAGCACGCAAACAATAAAGCCGGATCAATCGCGAACTGCATCGCAGATAAAATAAATTGATAGCAAACCAACAGCATTGCAACAGCACACCATGCCCAAGGTTTATCTTGTTTTGAAAGATGGTAAAACAGTAGGCCAATAGATGCAGCAGAAAAACACTGCGTAGGGAAAGCAGCTGTTTGTAATGTTAAGTGTCCAAACAATTTAGCGCTGAGCGCAGAAAAAACAAATGGGGTGCCCAAATAGTCTGCGTAAAACTTTCCATAAAGCTGCGGAAAAATATGTGCACCATGCAAGAACATGTCTCGCGTAAATAAATAGAATCGCGCTTCAAGCCCTATAAAATGCCGAGAAAAGAGCGGGAGGACAAAAAGAAACAAGGATACTAGGGTCAGCGCTATAGCCGTTAAGCCATCATTTTTTTTGATCATCATACTTCACATATAAAAATGCCACCTCAGAAAGGTGGCATTATCGTCTAAGCAAGGCGCTTACTTAGCACAACCTTTTTTCCAATGCATAAGCATGTATACACCAGCAACACCGATAGCGATGTAGACAGCATTAGCAACAGCAGGCATTTGGCCAAACAAGGTTGTCACAATGTTGAATTTAAACAACGCTTGCAAACCCCAGTTAACACTACCAACTACAACGAGAAGGAACGCGATATGGTCTAAGATAGAAAGTTTCATCAAGTAATCTCCTTAAGTAGAAAAAATCCATAATACGCATTCATCGTATCGATATGACCAAAATTGTCAATCACGGTTTATGCTTATCGGTCAAAGCCTGTTACATCCAGCACGTAATTATACAAAATTCAGCCAAACTGCTGCTTTTGTTGACAAACTTGACGCCACTTTTAAAAAGGATATCCTTCAATTTTAAATTTTTGGGAGAAAAACAATGGCTGAAACAGTTGATGAACTAACCATTACGTACGAAGAAGATGGTATCGCGGTAACGAAAGAATTAGATAAGCTGGTCTTAACGAAAGGTGCGTGGAGTACCGTGATGTATAAGTTCCAGGAATGGAATAAAACCAAAGAAGAATACGGACCTATTAAATATAGTATCCGTCGCTACCAGAAACAAAATGGCAGCTATAAACCAAAGTCGAAGTTTAATATCTCTAGCAATGCCCAGGCACAACAAATCGTCGATGCATTAAACACTTGGATGGCAGAAACAGAATAAGCCATTGCGGTTTACACACTTTTAATTTAGAGTTTCCTTCTAACAACAACCGTTAGAAGGAAGCCTAATTATTCCCCCTCCAGGCACTGTGGTAACACAAGCAGTACCAAGTTTAGCGGCTCTCGCGCTAGGGGTCCTTATCCCCGATTACATTAGCACAATCAAACAGATACATCGTTTTTTTGAGCACCGTTTTCCTTCCGATAAAAAACCAAAACTTAATCTCCCCAAAGATTTCCCCTTAAACGATCAATTTTCAGCTGCATTGCTTCAGCTCTTGCGTGATGAAAGCGATGCTGACACCTTCAGTACATTAGGTGTACCCCCAGAATGTCAGATTTATCTCAAAAAAATGGTTCTCTCTATACTTGCTTGCTATTTTTTCTCGCCCGCGGCAATTACAGCTGAAAATATACCCGTCTATTTTTCTGATCCATTTTCGTTAGATTATTTTCTATCAAGCATGCGCCAAGCAATTCGAGCCGATCCTAATCGCCTAATTAACCTGTCAAAAATTCAAATGTTTTATGAACTTGCGTATCGCATGAATACCTCACTCCCGGATTTGCCGCCAGACATGCTGGAGAATCTACAAACGGGGCTGGCAAAACATCGAAAAGAGCTAAGCATTCCATGCTCTTTAAAAATGCCGCCAACCTTACTACGAGAACTGTTGATTCATCACTCGGCTTCTCCCGACACCTACCAAGCGTTTGTTAACAACTTGTTTTTAACAAAATTTAAAACGAACGAACGTGTCCATGAAAACATTGCACAAGTTGTACAAGTTGCCAATGCGAAGAAAATCCCATTGGCGATGATTACACGACTATCTTATTGCGCCCAACCAGATTCAGTTCAAACTTATGCAGGTGTTACGGCAAAGCTATCTCAGCCAGAAGATGACGTTGATGATGGTTACTTTAGCGGAGAACCCCAAAAAGAAGTCTTATCAGGGTTAAGCCGCAGAAGAAGAAGTACAACATCTTCGACTATAAAAGCAGAAGACGAAAAAAAAGAGGACCATCACTGGTCCTCTCCTGGATACAACATACGTAATTAAAATTAAGTACGACGCTCGCGCGCTTCGTTAACTTTCAATTTACGACCGTCAATTTCCGTACCATCCATTTCGCTTACCGCTTTATCACCAGCTGATTTATCAGCAAAAGTCACAAAACCAAAACCTTTAGAACGGTTAGATTGGAAGTCGATGATAACTTTCACATCTACCACTTCACCAAATTTAGAGAACAAGTCACGCAACCCAGCATCATCGATAGAGTAAGGGAGGTTACCAACATACAATCTGCAATCAGACATAAACATTTACCTAATTTAAATTAAAAAAGAAACATGAAACCGGGGGCATTCAACGGACAAATGAGCGAGAATAGCAAAACCAAGTTACACACCACGGGGCCATTGTACGCATCTTGTCCGAGATATCAATACGCCCGTGCAAAAATCACCTGTGTTGACGTTTTTTTGCCAGAAAAGAGGCATGAACCCGTTGATTCTTCTTCAGAGAAGGGTATACAGCGAGCTGTCAGCTTCAAGCGCTTCAATTTTTCCATCACTTTGGGGTCATTTTCACATGCTACATCGAAATAAACTTGTACAAAGCCTTGATAGGGGGTCTTCCCAGTAAATAGAGTTTCAAGCACCTCTAGATTATCGACAGCCTGTGTACGCGCCTGCTGAGCCCGTTGGGCGCGCTGGAACAAGGTCTGCTGAATATCCTCTAGGGTTGCTGGGACTTGTGCGATCAGCGCCGCACGGGATAGGATCGTTTTATCCTTGGCAGCCTTGTCACGACGCGTTAATGGAAAGCTATCACCGTCAATATCACGCATGCCCACCTCAATACGAATAGGGGTACCTTGCTTCACGGCTTGCCAGAATTTCTCGCCACCACGACCGGCGCTTTTATCAATTTTTACACGCACCGCTTCATCTGCGTAGTGTTGCGTTTGCAAATCACTCGCGAGTTGCTGACAGAAGTCTAGTATTTTTTCACGTTGTTCCTCTTTCATGATCATCGGGATAATGATCACCTGATGCGGCGCAACACGGGGGGGTAACACCAACCCATCATCATCACTGTGCGTCATAATTAGCGCGCCAATCAAACGTGTTGAGACACCCCATGATGTCGTCCAGGCATGCTGTTGCTGCTGGTTTTCATCCGTAAATTGAATACCATAAGCGGTTGAAAATTTCTGCCCGAGAAAATGCGAAGTGCCTGCTTGCAAGGCTTTGCCATCTTGCATCATCGCTTCAATGCAATACGTGTTGGTTGCACCGGGGAAACGTTCGCTCGCTGTTTTTTCACCTTTAATCACTGGCACTGCCATCATGTTTTCTACGACGTCTGCATAGACATCTAACATTTGGCGTGTTTCTTGCATCGCTTCTTCAGCAGTCGCATGTGCTGTATGACCTTCTTGCCATAAAAATTCTGAAGTGCGCAAGAACAAGCGCGTGCGCATTTCCCAGCGCATGACATTGGCCCATTGATTCAGCTTTAATGGTAAATCATTGTAAGAACCTATCCACTTTGCCATCGCGCTACCAATGATCGTTTCACTGGTGGGGCGGATAATCAAAGGATCCGCTAACTTGGCATCGGGGGCAGGTTGCAAACCACCTTTGCCATCACTTTCTAAACGATAATGGGTCACAACCGCACACTCTTTCGCAAAACCTTCAACATGCTCTGCTTCTTTTTCTAGAAAATCGAGGGGAATCAATAAGGGAAAATAAACATTTTCATGGCCAGTCTCTTTAATTTTACCGTCCAATGCTTGTTTGATGCGCTCCCAGATAGCATAACCACGCGGTTTCATGATCATACAACCCCGCACAACAGAATTCTCTGCTAAATCAGCGACTTTAATGACTTGTTGATACCATTCCGCGAAGTCTTGATCACGGGTTGGGGTGACGGCAGTTTTTGGGGTTGACATGAAATAAACCAGTTTTAATTGAAACAACCGTCATTCTAAATGAAAACTGGCATATCATCCAACTTGACAGACACTAGCCGACAAACCATGCTTACTTTCCCCAAAATGACATAAGGAGTTTGTCATGAGGAAATTAACAACAATTAGTCTTCTATCTAGTTGCCTGTTCTTTGCTATCGCACAAGCCGCACCACACGATACCTTCACGCGCATTCAAGTCGTTAACCAGGCTGAGGCGACCATTGGGCCTCGCAATGTGAGCTTAACGGGTTCGCGTCAAAGCTTAGTTAAGCAACTTGATGTACCGGCACATAATGCACAAAACGACGCGTTGGGTATTTCTAAAGTCACCCTAGGGGTTGCCGGTATTGCGCCGTCTGGTGATTTTGATTTACAAACAATAGGTCAGGGCGGCAAACCGATTACCTGCCATTTTCATTTTGATAACGCGGGCGTTACCTTAACGCAAGCCAACAAAGCCTGTCAGATCACCGACAACACCACCAAATCCTTCGCCGGCATCCCGTTTGAATGGCATGCGACGGTGGTGGTGGGGTAGGGTTAAAGCTGTTACCCTGAGAGCATAACCTCATGTTGAGGCATTGAATTCAGGGAGATACGGATGCAAGCACAACACTCTTTTTTAGATTCTTGTAAAGCTTTGGTGATGATTTTGGCTGTCGCTATCTTGTTGCCAATGACAGTACACACTGGGTTGAAGACCTTTAATCCAAGACCAGAATATTCTCAAATAGTCACCGCTAAAAATACACAACTACATGATCAACAACACGAAACCTATAACAGTCAGCGGGCGCGCTATGAAAAAACCTATTTCTACGTCTCACTGGCCTGTGGCCTTGCTGCGATTCTCATGGCATTACTATTCCGGCTGCCTATTATTGACAGCGGATTAATCCTGGGGGGTTGTTTTACACTAGTGATGGGTTATCTGGACTACTGGAGTGATTTACCCCAGCAAATCCGGTTTTTTTCGGTACTCGCGGCATTAGTGATATTGCTCATCTTTATTTACAGAAAGCATATTCGTTAAAAAGCACTACCTCGCCTGAAAAACTTGCGGCTTAGGTGGCATTGCTGTCTCCATCGGTACATATTGAAGAATGTCACCTAGATAGACTGCGCGAAACAAGGTCGTGCATGGGTTTTTGTGGAGGGGATTTTTGGCACTTTCGTAGATTGCAGAAAACACAGCCCTTGTTTCATCTTCTTTTGGCTCACCAAATTGTTTTTGTATCAGTTTTTGATAAAACCACTGATCATCAGCAGCGATATCATCCTTATTTTCATCTTTTTTCTTGATATATAAAGATAACAACAACCCAGAAACCACAAGTGGGTGCATATACTCTGAGTCTTGAGAACTATCATGAAAGCTCTTCATTTTAAGATTAAAGGTGCTAAGCACACATTCCGCCAGCCCAGTACTATTAAAACTAGAAAACACAGAAGCTATTTTAGACCAATGCAATAGTGCATATGACCCTGTGTCTTCCGGGTTGAATTGTGTCGCTGCAATATAAAACATTTCTTGTTGTGCTGTACGACCACCCAATGAAAATTTTTTTTGTGTTATTGAAAACTCTTCTTGGCAATGCGCTAACATTTTTTTAGCATTGTTAGTATCTAGCTTATGCTCATCGAAATACCCACTAAGTCTTCCTGAACTAGCGCGATCTGGATTCTTTTTCACAAATTCTTGGATTTCACGCACAGCGGCTAAACATAATTCTGTTAGATCTTTTATCATGATTTCTTTCTTTTTCGTTATATCACTGGGGGCCAGATTAACATAAATGAAGAAAACCTGAAAGATTTTTGCTCCTTCCTTTCGTATTCTAGAGAGTGATTTGCTAGTATTCCACTTCATCATTCTCAAAGAGGTAACAGGGCATGGGAGGTAAAACGAATATTGATAAAGCATATGAAAAATACAATGAGACAAAGGATGTAGATAATGCACTGGCATATGTGGATACATTTATCAAGGCTGACAATAAACACAGATATGTAGAGAGTCATTTTGAAGCACTACAGCAAATTTTAAGAAATCATAACCATAAAAAAATTAATAGCTTGCTAAAAGCAAATTTACCGGCTTCTCTCTGCGATTTTTTGTTGCTAACTGATGTAAAATTCGAGTCCTCTAGTGTGCGAGCCCTAGATATTCTCAGAATAATTGGCATCAGCAAGTCAGCTGTATCATTAGCAAAAGAAAATTTGGCGCAAGACGAATCAACGGACGAAAAAAAACTATTATCTGTTTTTATATGTCAAATATACAGGCAGAAACCTATACGGGAAACAGGGCAGAGAACACTAAGTTTTAACCCTGCTCCGGTAGAACTTGAACCAGTCCCTGAGGACCTGCCAAATACTTTTATTCACTTGCTTACTCAATATCTCAGCTCAGAATCATTCGCCGAAGATGCGGGAGGGCTAGGTCAACTGTTAGCGTTATCAAATAAAATAGGCTTCCCCCGTGGTGAACTTAGTCAGCTAGTAGACGCTGAAATAAGAAACGATGAATGCAAAAACCCCACAAGTCTGCTACTCTGGCGTGCTGAAAATATCGAGACTATAGATGATCGCATTCATTTTCTCAATCAACATGAACCTTTCATAAAGAAAGATTGCCTGCCCCGTTTTTTAGAAACAGTAGCTGCACTAGGTCTAGAAGCGTCTCAACTTACCGGTAAATTTTCCAGAGTGGCCTGGAATAACCTTGCCTACGTGAAGGAAATCATTGCTGGCTTTGATGAGAAAAAATCAACCACTGCAAACAGAGAACAATTTGAATCTGCTATTTATGCCTTAGGCGAGCTCATCAAAAAATCGTTAGATGATGACCTCGGAAAATACGCACTTGGACTAGCCGAAAAATATCTTCCAGCATATGAAATTCTGAAAGAATTAATAAAGTATTTTGGCAGTAAACAAACGAACAAAAAAATTGAGAAGACCTTTGTTTCCGCCGCAAAAAAAACTGTCAAAGAGAATGACAAAAAATTTGCATCACAAGAAAAAGAGTGGGCACTGACTCGAGGAGAGCGAGCTTTGGCGCGAAATAATCTGGTCCTTGCCAGACGATATTTTCGGTTTTCTGCAGAAAAAGAAGAGAAAAAATCATACCCTTTTTATGCAAGCATGTGTTTTCTTGGGCAAGGTGATACGGTTTGTATTTCAGAGGCTTTTCAGTACGCTGAAAAATGCACGATTAGAGACCCAGCTGCCGACCAATTGCTTACATTTGGTGAAATATACCATGTGATGTCTATGCACAACTCAGGAGAAGAAAAAACAAGATTGGTAACCAAAGCAACTCAGTATTACGAAGCTGTTATTGAATCTGAAACACTTCCTGAAAAAACGAAAACCCAGGCTGGCTTAAACCGAAAAGCTTTAGGCCGTTCAGCAATCACAACGCCAGTTGCGATGGAAATTTCGGATGACAATGACTATTCTGATGATTCAGATCAAGAAGAGGAAAGAATTTTCAAGGATCGTCTAGAAAAACATATCCCTAGACAATTCGATATAAAACTAGAGCGACAGATAGAAAAAGTGGCAAAAGAAACAACCTTGATTTTAGCAGGTCTTCAAAGCATGGAGAGAGACGCCTCCCCATCAGGTGCTCAGCAGCATCGTGTGAGCGCTGCCTTTGCGAAGGAGGTAGCTGGATTTCATTTTAATTCGAGTACAGCTAAAAATGGCACTGCACTTAAAGCAGCAACTGCACTGACACAGGGCATTGAATCCTCTAAAGCGAAAGATGGTATAGATAGAAATCTTGCTGCGAAATTAGCCGAAATGGAACAAGACACTCAGGAAGAATACTATCTCAGCGTTATGCGTGGCAATCATTTTGATCGTGATCGCTGGACACCTGGTACGAGACGCACGCACAGAGCGATGGTACAAAAGGGAGAAGGATCAGTCTTTCCTGCTTACGCAAGCGCTGTTTATGTGCATGCAGGTGTGCGCTACGCAGATTTCTCTGAATTAACCCAAAGGCGCTTAGCCCTCTCTGAAAAATATATTCAATATAGAATGGAAAAACTAAATGACGAACCTTATAAGGAGGGGGATTTACCACTAGCAAACCTAGACATTACTTCAGAAGAGAAAGACTCACTATACAAAATACTTTTTAATCGAGAATTCAAAAGTAAAAGAGAGCAAATTCAACACCTCTATTCAAATCATTACGGATTATTCCATAAGTTTATCGCTTGGGAGTCAACATTGTCTGAGGCTGTTTTTCCAAATAAAGGAAGTCCATTTGTCTCTTCTGCCGATTATGGCAGTATGGCTGCACAAGAGTATGCAATTGGAAACAAGTATTATGCAGGCACAGAAGGTTCTCGTTTAAAACCAAACTTTGATAACGCCGGAAAACCGTTAAAAAGCAAAACAGGTGTTGTTAGTTTACACCTTTTATCCATTGCTGACTTACTTCAACCACACACTCATGCAGTTTCTATGACAAGAGACGGTGAAATACAGGTTGACAACCGGGTTCTTCCAGAACGAGAAACCACTTTCATAGGTGTCATGCCTGGTAAACTAACATTTCAGTATATCGCAAAATTCCCTGATTTTTCTGTTGAGTATCACCAAGGTGTCTTTTTGAAGTATGGTTTATCGGAGACGTTATTTGAAGCATTTAAAAAAGCATTATTGAAGTTCCCGCATGACTCCTCAGCAAAGCAACTTGTCATTCGATTACTTGGGCGCCACTTATCTGCTTTCAATGCGTTACATATGCAATATACAGCATTAGACACAGTCAGAAGAAAAACTCACAATGCATTCTTATTTTTCAGATCTGCTCATGGCGGCTTATCTACAACAGCGACCAGCAATGAGGATAACAATCCATTCTTAAATGGCAGTAAAACAGAATCCAGGAGACATACATCTGCATTGGCACACGAAAAAAGAAGAAGAGAGCCTGTGGAGATAAACTCAGAAACTAGCAATGACGATACTTTTTCCCGTAAAAGGAAAAAAGGGAAGGGACCTGCAACCCCACTAAGAGCTAACTCAGGCAAACGAAGCTCAGATGATGACTCGGATACTGACGCGTCTTTAGAAAAAAATGGGCTGAGAAAGCGCCAAAAAATTTCTGACTCAGATGAGGATGCTGGCCCATCTGGCGTTGGAGAAGAAACAGCATCAACAGTAGCCAGCCCATCATTAAAGTGACAGTGTCTATATATGAAGAGTTTAAATAACACAAATACTTGGTACACTTCAGAATACATGCTAATTTTCTGGTTGCTTGTTCATTATTAATATCTAACAACTTTAAAGAGGAGTGCGCACATTGAGCACCAGGTTAAAAAACAAAGTCGCCGTGGTAACAGGCGGTAACAGTGGAATAGGCAGAGGCATTGTTGAACGATTTATAGAGGAGGGCGCAAAGCTTGCAATTCTTGGGCGAAACAAAAGCACGCTTGATGAAATGCAGGCGAGCTATCCTAACGATTTGCTTGCAGTTTCTGGTGACATTTCGAGTACAGATGATTTGAAAATGCTTTTTCAAAAAACTGTGGACACCTTTGGGAAAATTGATGTTCTCGTCGCGAATGCAGGAAATGTCAAACGCGTTTCTGTTGCAGATGCCAGCGAGGAAGATTTTGATTCGATGAGCAACGCTAATTATCGCGGCACATTTTTCACGGTAAACCTCGCCATCCCGTCTTTGAATAAAAATGCCTCTATCATTTTGATATCTTCCGTTGCTGCACATATGTCAAGAATAAATCACAGCATTTATTCTTCTAGTAAAGCAGCTGTTAGTAAGCTAGCACAGAATTTTGCATTTGATTTGGCTGAGCAAGGTATCCGCGTTAATGCTATTTCGCCCGGTTACATCAAAACACCTCTCTTCGATAAAAAACTTCTCGAACAAGCTGATTTTTTAGAGGAAAAAAAGCAGTATATCCCGCTAAAGAAAATTGGTTCGCCAAAAGATATCGCGAATGCCGCGCTTTTTCTTGCGTCGGAGGAATCCTCTTATATCACTGGAACCGACTTGATTGTTGACGGTGGTTTTTCTGCTTGCTACCCTATGCCGGGATAACATACAAGGACTTTATTATGACTTCACCACATATCATTCTTCTTTCAGTCGAAGCAAAACCAGAAAAGATTGATGCACTCGCGGCTGCGTTACAATCCGTTGTTAAGCCCAGTCAGGCAGAAGATACGAATATTGAATATCGCTTACACCAAAACAAAGAAAAGCCTGCTCAATTTATTTTATATGAAATTTGGGAAAGCCCAGAGAAACACCAATTACAATTTGAAAAAACCTATATTCAAAAGTTAGTAGGGCAGTTAGAAGATTTACTGGCTAAACCATACGAACTCACTTTATTAAATGACATTTCTGGGTAATAGATATAAACCAAAGAATAAACATTTACCGAACAAATGCTTTTAAATGCTCACTAACAGCGCCCATAATAGGTACCGCAAATGTGACGCGGGTGCCCCTAGAAACAACGCCGCTAAAAAATCCTTTCCATCCTTGAGACGAATAGACTTGTTTAATCGCACCAGTTAATGAATTCCGGGCATTCAACTTTTCAGATTGCTGAACAGTTTTTACAATGTCAGCACTTTGCGTTACCACTGTCGCAAAAATACCAGCGGTAACACCAGAGCCACTGTGAAGCAGGGCGGTTCTAACCATTTCCTGGTGCCTATCTGGCACACTTGAGAGTTGAAGCGCGTCAATGCGCGGAGAAAAATAAGCCTGAAGCGCTGGCAAAATCACTAAAAGTCCCGCGGTAAAGTTACCGTCCCTTAATGCTGCTGCAGTAAACCCACGATATAAACCGTTTCTAATACCTGCTTGAGCGACGATTGTGCGAACAGACGCAGCAGCCTTCTTCTTTTCGAGACCTTGAACCGTCATCACCATTTCAGCTGGCCCACTCACTAATGCTGACCCAACACCTGCGGCAAAAGATATCCCATAACTCGCTGCAGGAGATAAAGTTTCGCCAGAAACGGTGACACGATTTCTTAATGCTTGATCAAACCCAATCTGTAACGCTGTAATAGGCGCGAGACTAGCGGCATTCGCCCATAGACCACGATAGAGTATTCGTGGGTTGAAAGAACGAGGCAAGCCTTGCTGTTTACGTGTCTTCATGGCCCATAAAAGGTGACCTGTGGTCATGACTTCCGTCATACCTGCAATAGAACCGATTGTTAGTCCCTGGATAAATGACACGGGCTTAGTTGACTCTGGCATACGCACCTCAAAATGTTTAGATCTTTCTCCAGTGTGCAGTAAACCACACCTATTGTAAATTCCAGCACAGTAATGCTATCAAAGTGGAGCATTTCAGTACTTACCTACATACCTTTACAGCACTTCAGATGTAAAGTGATAGCAAGAAAAACACCCAAAATTGACATATATCAATTTATGACATATGCTATGCAAAACTTCTGGAAAGTAGAA
Source organism: marine bacterium B5-7 (assembly GCA_021604705.1). NCBI lineage: Bacteria > Pseudomonadati > Pseudomonadota > Gammaproteobacteria > marine bacterium B5-7. The sequence continues at coordinate 33,531 of BQJM01000002.1, forward strand.
ATGCACCGAAGGGTGGCAAAGCAAGTTAAGCTTTTACCCCTGGAAATTCAATCGACGCTACGAATACTAGTCCGTGACTTGAAAGAAAATGGTCCCAGACCTTTAGGCCGTTGGAAGCATGATGGTAAGTTGAGAGCCTGTCATGGCGACAAGCGACACTGTCATCTTTCTGCAGGAAGACCCACCTATGTTTGTTGCTGGGAAGTCATTAACAAAAGCTTGAGAATATTGGAGGTATATTATGTCGGCACCCATGAAAAAGCACCATATTAATGCATCAGCAAAAATAATGTGGCAGGGAGGTCACTACTCTGTACCTACCCATGTGTTAGAAAAATACCTTATTTCTCCAGAGCGAAAATCTAGTGATTATGTAGATGCAGAAGCAGTATTTTCTGATCTAATTGAAAAGTATGGCGAAGCAGGCATTACATTGCGTGGACTGAGAACTCGTGAAGGACTAAGCCAAGTCAAGTTTGCAGAAATAGTCGGGATCACACAACAAAATTTATCTGCCATGGAAAACGGCCGTCGCGGCGTTGGCAAAGCATTGGCAAAACGCATCGCTGCAAAATTCGATCTTGATTATCGCTGGTTGCTCTAGGAATATTAGGGCAGCGATTATAACCCTGTGTGTTTAATAGGAGATATGCTTATGGGTGCTAGCAATAAACCGCCTAACCAAGTTAAGCAGGATATAGTTCACGTTTCATTACTTGTACGTGCTTATGATGAAGCAATAGACTTTTACACAAAAAAATTAAAATTTGAGCTTATCGCAGATCTGAATCAGCCAGAACAAGACAAACGCTGGGTATTAATTTCTCCTCCAGGTTCAAGCGGCTTAACATTATTATTATCTAGGGCGTCGAAACCAGAGCAAAAAAAGTTTATTGGTAATCAGACAGGTGGACGCGTTTTTTTATTTCTTCATACTGATGATTTTTGGCGGGACTATCACAACATGATAGAAGAGGGGATCCGATTTATCAGAACACCTTCTGAAGAAAAGTATGGGACCGTAGCTGTCTTTGAAGACTTATATGGCAACCTTTGGGACTTACTTGAATTTAAGCCGAACCATTTAATTCGACAATATTTAAGCTAGAAACCGCTGTTGCAACTTCCAAAAATAACGTCATTGGGGTGGGAGCAAAGCCCGCTATCTCCGATAATCTTTCTTATCGGAACTTCCAGATTCCCATACAACCACCACCTAAAAGCAGCATCACTATCCATTAAACAACAGAGGAATTCCACTACGAGACACTGATTATCAGCTGTGTTGGTCATAATAAAAAAGGATAGTAACAAGAAGTCGAACAAGTTTTAATGTTTCTTTACAAGAAGACAGGGATATTTTAAATGCATGAAGAACCTACAAGCGATGTCCACGAAAAATTACAGTTACCAATAAACTACTTTGGACGACGTGATGGTGCGGGCGGTATGATGGAGACTATCATGCAGCTTGCTGCTGCCATGTCGCCCACCAAAAAGGATCTAGTACATTTCGATAATTGTTATGATTTGTGCTCAGGTTCTGCATCCATATCTGTCGCAGCGATGGAACAAAATATAGCAAAAAACTATCTAATCAATGATTTATGCACGCCGCTACAAGCCTTCTATCAGCGTGTGAAAGTATTCCCTAGTGAGGTCATAGAAAACTATAGTGAGTTGATTGATGCGTTTCATACAAGTTCCAGCAGACCGCTCTTCTACAAAAGACTGAAAGATATCTACCATGGACTACAGGCAACAGCTGAGCAGCGTGCAGCATTATTTCCTGTCATAATGAATCTGAGTGATGGTTTACCTCGAAAAAATAGAGAAAAAAGAGCCTTGTCTCCTACCTTCTTAGATAGAATAGAAATTTCCATCACAGCGAATGAATTTTCAACAAACGTTCACCACCTTAATAAATTATTAGATAGGCCCAATGTTATCATCGCATCTGATGATTTTTTTGCTTACGATGTCGCGAACATGACGCCCAATGATCTCGTCATTATAGACGCGCCCTACTGCGATCAGTTTTCTAGAGGTTTGTACGATCGCTCAGATGATACACTCTCTTTTCATCAAAAACTGAAGTCATTTACCATCCGCCTAAAAGCAAAAGGCGTCCCTTTCATTTTATTATATGGCGCTGATCTTCTCGAAGGAAATGCGATGACCGATGACGGTGAAGAATCACTTGTTCCAGAAACACATCAGTTTAGACACATGACGCATTGTACTGCTACCTCCTCTTGTGGTGGCTACAGAGAACACATCTATTTACCAGATTTTTTCCCTATGGATAAACTACCAGAAAATTTATTGCACAAAAAGAACAAAGTCAACCCGCCCATGAAAGAAAGAAGAAGTCATACGGAAAAGAAAAGTAAAAAAGAGCCAGTAAAGGCAACAAGGCGCCGCTCATTAACCATATAATTTAAGGCAGTGAGTCATTATTCACTAAATAACCTACATTGCCAATCAGCCACAATGGCCGTCTCTTCATTTTCAATAAAATCCTTAAAGAAATTTATTACATAATCAGCGGCACAATGAAGATCAAATGCCTCGATGTCACGATACTCTTGAAGAAGAACAATCGTGTATTTTGATGTACTGGGTGAACCAGGATGTGAAATTTGTCTAGTTGCGTGCGCTCTTACACAGCCATCTTCTTTTCGAGAAAATTCCATCAATTTATTAAAGCGCGCCCATAAATCTTGGTCGCAACCAGCCTTGGGACACCATTCTGATACAACAAAAACATGATTCGGCATGAAAACACTCCTAATTTATTTTGCCTGCTACCCGTTTGAACTTACCTCACCACCCACATAAAACCAGCGGCCATCAATGCGATGAAACTCACTACGCTCATGGAGCTTATGCGGTGTTTGCCCTAACCGATATCGCGCGATAAATTCCACAAAGCCTTTGTCAGCGTTTTCCAGCGTACTATTTAGTACACGTAACCCCAGCCAGTTGGCCTGCCTTGCCCATTCACGCGCTTCATCAGGGTTAAACCCATCACCTGCTGGACCGCACATGGTTTGCTGTATGTAGTCAATATTAGCTTGTGTGTAAGCGCTATAACGCGAACGCATTAGTGCTTCGGGCTTCTCAGGTAATTTAGCGCCACTAATATAAACCCCACAACATCGTGAAAATAATTGCTCTGAAGCACATGGGCATTGTCTTTTTTTCATGTCTTATCTTAGCAAAACAGCTCCCCTTCTTTCAAGCTAGCAGCAAATAAACTATTACTTACTATATATCTCCTAAGTAACCACTGTTTTCATTATCGCGTAACTCATCTAACATTTAATAAAAGAGGCACTATGATGTCACCCAACATGAACCACTCTGATTTTCTTGTACCCGATCTCTTAGCCGAAGATACTGGCTTTTCTTTCATCAAGTCACGCAGAAATGATCTACAGTTTGAAGCCTTATCCCCACTTGCTGCGCAAGAATTTGGTTATAAGCGATGGCAAGATGCCATTGGCCATACAGATCACGATATACCCAGTGATGTTTGCAAAGATGCTGAAACATATCGTATCCATGATCATAAAATTCTGTTTTTAGATCTAACATCCTTTGCCTTTTCATCAGAGATTTTTTCGAACAACGAACATCATTTCACACTAGCTGAAAAGACACCCTGCAAATATAAAGGGTTTGGGCTTAATATTGACAGCCTTTTTTGTCGGCTCAACATTTTGGAGCCTACCCGGGTTGCCGATCTCATTACATGTGCTGAAAAGAACATGCCGCACGCAAAAGATAACTATTATTACACCATAGAAAATGCTTCTCTCGGCAACTTACCTTTGGGCAACAAAGAGTCTGAATGTTTATTCTATTGGATTAGAGGATTTTCATTTCGCGCAATCTCTCAACTCATCGGATTTGATGTGCGCACTGTGCTGGATATACTGGATAATATCTGTTTTAAAAGTAGGTATGCTCAACGGCATGACTTAAGGGATTACATGATTGATCTCAACTATCAACAATTCATCCCGCCGACTATCTGGAAGAAATTTATGGGAAATTCCCTCCTTTTTCCTCAGGATCGATGGAAACACAATAAAAACATCAAATGATTTGTTTTGATTTAAAAAACGGTAAGTACCCGGTATAGATTTCAAGTTTCTTTTCGCATCTAATGCACGCTCCTGTGGTAAATGGAATGCAACAAATGTTAGAACTACCTATTGAGTATTTTGGTCAGCGCCGCCATATTGCTGAAGAGATCATAAGCTGGCTAAGAAAAGACAATGGTGAAAAATACGCATTTTGCTATGATCTATTTTCTGGATCAGCCTCTATCACCATTGCAGCAATAGGGAGCCCCGCAGCACAACAAATAGCACGCCATCACTACATTAATGATTGTTTCCCTGCGCTGACTGATTTTCTGGAAGCTATAAAATCACGACCTTTTAGGGTGGGCGAAAGCTATAAAAAAGAATACCTAAAATTATGCACCATAGGCCCAAACTATTTTCCCCAAGCATTGAAAGAGTTTAATGCTGAAGGTACCACCGATTTCCGCCGCGCAGAACTACTACCCTTGTTACTTAACTTTTCTGATGGCGGCCTGCCTACTTTCGATAAAGATAATAAATTTTCTCCTACAATATCCCCCGAACTATCTGCTGATAAACTAGAGTACCCACGTCTCAACCTCCCTGAAAACTTTATCAATGTCGATACTTACATAAAACGTGTCTCTGAGCTATCGAAGCTGCTTAAGGATAACCAAACAACTATCACTGCAAAGAATTTTAGTCACTTTCGAACACCAGGTTTGATCACTTCAAAGGATGTCGTCATATTAGATGCTCCCTACCCTGATGATTTTTCTCAAAAGCTCTATGACCGTCCTTTCACCGTTGACAAACTTCATCAGGAACTGGGAGATTTCATTACCTTTTTGCTAGCTCAGGAAATACCTTTTATACTTTTTTATGGTGCAAACTGTAGTGCTCATTTTATGCCAGACAAAAAGGATTACACAGAAAAAAGGGAATTCCCTCAATTACAGCATTATCTCCACTCTACAAATGAAGAATACTGCGAACATTTTTATATGCCACCTTATCTGTCGCTAGCACAAAGCAGCGCATCCTTGCCGCAAAATGTCGTACATTCTTCAGCCTTAAAACAAGAACATTGGGAATCACCGAAAAAAACCAGAGAAATGGTTATTGAAAGAAATGCGGCACAAGCGACAAGCGCAGATGCCGCTAGCACAAGAGCAAGAAGAATGTTGAAAAGGAATCAAGAATCCCTTTTTCCTATCGGAGAAGAAGAACAATTCGAGTTTAGCTCAGGTGAATCCAGCGGTTTATCCATGTTTCAAGAGCGGCAGCCCACTTCTACTTCCCCAACAAGAGGAAGCAGAAGAAAACGCACCAAGCCCAGGCATGACTCAGTCTCATCAAGTGGCTCTAGTGATTCAGTGGCATCTAGCACAACAGCTGCTGTTGTCCCGCATTCGCGATCTCATGCCAAAAGCGATCAGGTACACACAAAACAAGAGGCCGTTGAGCCTCATTGGAGTCGCGTTCATTCAGCTCCTTTTTAGCAATGTCTTTGTATTCAGCTCCGCTTCACATAGCAAGCGCTCAAGCTGTGTCGTTGCATCGGGTTTTTCGATAATCATGCCTAGACTTACGCTTAGCATGTCATGAAGTCCCGTTTCTTGCTGTGTTTTTTTCAAGACATCAACAATCACTTTTTCAAAAGGAAGTACATCAATTGATGGCGCATGCGATGCTACAAGGAAATTTTCATCTCCCGATCTCGCTAAAATATCGGTTTCTTGAGAGGCCGCTTTCAAGTGCTTCGCGAAAATTGCCAACACACCATCACCTTGTGGAAAACCTAATTGACGCCTCACTTCTTTCAAGCCTTTTAATTCAATATGTGCGATAAAGATACAGCGGTCAAAACTTCTCGTCATCTTGATTAAAGCTGCTGCATGCGAGAAAAAACCTCGCGTATTATAAAGCTCTGTTAGATAGTCATGCTGTGACAGAAATTGAATATGCTCTTTGTACCCGACTTCTTTAGTGACATTTTTCTGGATACCGACAAAATGGGTGGCGCGACCCACATCGTCAAAAATAGGTGACAAACTTAACTCATTCCAAAATGTGCTTCCATCCTTGCGCATATTTTTAATACGAACACGACAGTTCGTGAAATTTTCTAGTGCATGACGTACTTGCACTAAGTTTTGCTGTGGCGGTAAATTTCCCTGCAAAAAACGGCAATTTCTACCAAGAATTTCCTCTTTATCATAACCGGTTAAACGCTCAAAAGCGCGGTTAACATAAATGAGGGGTAAATCTGGTGCAAGCGCATCAGAGATGGTCACCCCATCATTGGCAGCATCTAAAGCCCTCACAGCCAACGATTGTGGAATCGACATAAACACCTCTAGTCGAAAAAAAATCATTCTAGCAATACCTATTAAGCATTTAAACACTTATTTACCGCCATATTGACAAAGTCCATTCAAAAAGATAGCATCCTGCAACTTCCTCGAGAAGGCGAAAATAATAATGTCAGACTTACAAGCATCAACTGGAGATACTACTGCAAACGATCCAAGCAATACCTTAGAACTTCAATCGCTAACAACAACCAGCACATCACAAACAAACAACGCACCACCTCGTTTAAGCTACACTCAATTAGCCATTTTATCCCTGAGACAAATTGGGGCGTCTACCGTGATTGCATTAGCAAACAAAACAGCAGGGACAACGTGCTTTTATTTTGTTAGTCAAAATGCTAGTAGCAAAGTAGTCTCTGCTTTTGGACTCATTAATCCAACACAAATACTAACATTTACGATCCCCTCACTTGCTGTTGGTATTCCAACCACGATTTACGCTAGCGCGATCTATCGAAAACCAACAGAATGGAAAAACCTAGATCGCGTGATTCGCTATGGCTTGATATTTTCAGCTAGATTAGCCCCTCTTGCGATGACGGCTATGGTCCTATCACCACTGATCTTTCTGTCTGCCTCTCAAGATCATGAAATCCGCGATCTTGCGTTAAACTATTTTAAATGGTTTGTTTGGGTTACCCTACCAGGCTTACCCTTGAGTGTTTTGCGCCGTACGCACTTAGGCATGCGACAATATCCCCTACCTGTTCTCACAGGTTTATTAAAAAATTTCACCCTCATTGGCACCACCTATTTGCTTACAGAGCAGGGTTGGAATATTGCGAGCTGGTCTGCTTCACGATTTTTTACTGAGAGCGGCGCATTCTTGTCTTTTGCATTGCTCAGCCGCACACTTCCTCGCTTCGCACCATTCGGCATGCTGCATCAGCTACAAACCGTCGAACACACCCCGGAGGAAGCCCAACAATTCCGCCACGATGGTATGCTGGCAGCCCTACCTGTCTTACTAGAAACATTCACTGTTTTGTTTTCAAATCTCATGATGGCAAAACTAGGCAGCACTGTCATGGCAGCGCATGCTGCATCCGATGATTATGCCGTCTGGATTGTGACACTGGCAGCCAGCACAATGCAGGCAGCGATGCACATGGTAATCAATGCACGTGAAGACCAACAAAAATCTGTTGCCATCATTATTGCAACAACAAATTTAGTAATATCAGCAGCTTTAGGGATTGTTTTTTCTGGTGGTGCTAACTGGTTTATCAGCCGATTCATTCATGATAATCCTGATGCGCATGCACTGGGTATCAATCTTTTATACCTAACCTCTGCCATACAAGTGCTTGATGCAACAAAGTTTGCAGCCCTCGGCTTATTACGAGGTATGCGTGACTTTAAATACCCCCTGATGGTTTCTGCCGCAACTAGCGTATCAACCATCGCATTAAGTGCGCTACTTGGTTTGGCAACGCCACTGGGCGCGTATGGTTTTCGTTTAGGCGCGGGCCTCAATATTTTGCTTGCTAATGTATGGCTATGGGGACGCTGGCATCATCATTATCGACAAATGCAAAAAGACGATGGCCGAAATACCCTAAAAACAAGCTTAGCACGTGAAACCTACAGAGAGGCGGCAACAGCGCTCGTTTCTGGAGGCTTCTGGCATACTAGAGCAACTGAGAACGACGAACAGCGCGCCTTACTGGACGGTGCTCGCCCTTCTCGCGGCTGCCCCATGCCTTGTATGATACTTTAGCTTCATTTATAATTTCCGGACAGCGTTGACCTATACCTTCATTAGCAGCGACCAGGAGAAATCATGAAACTATGCATCGATATCGGTAACACTCACGTCTTTGGTGGTGTTTTTGATCAAACTGACCTACGATTTCGCTTTCGTTACCCCACATCCCAAGCAACCACTTCCGATCAATTTGGCCTGTTTTTAAAAGGCGTACTGCGTGAAAATCAATGCGATCCGAATGCCATTGATGCCATTGGCATTAGTTCTGTCGTACCTTCTCTGGATTATTCCATCATCGCTGCATGCATTAAGTATTTAGGGATCACGCCCACGCAATTGAAACCTGGGATTAAAACTGGCTTGCGCATCGAAGTAAAAAATCCTGTAGAGCTTGGCGCCGATCGCATTGCAAATGCTGTTGCGGCCTTAGCGCAATTTCCCAATAAACATTTACTTATTCTAGATTTTGGCACGGCAACCACATTGTGTGCTATTAACAAAAAAGGGGCTTACTTAGGCGGTAGCATTATGCCTGGCATGAAAATATCCATGCAGGCCTTGAATGACAATGCAGCAAAACTCAGTCCTGTTGATATTCTGAAGCCAACTAAAGCGCTCGGACAAACGACTATCAGCAACATTCAATCGGGTTTGTACTACGGCCAGTTAGGTGCTTTGCGCGAACTAATCACACGCATTTCACAAGAAGCTTTCCCTGATGAGAAACCTGTGGTGCTAGCAACCGGTGGTTACGCACATTTGTTTGCAGAAGAAAATCTATATGACGTTCACCTACAAGATTTAGTCTTACATGGAATGCGTTTGATTTTAGAGAGGAACTAGTTTTTCCCGCCACGCCCTCACCGCGACACTCAAGTCAACATGTCATCAGACAACGGTAACTTAAAAGGTATATAAATCGTAAATTTACTCCCTTCCCCTAGGGCGCTCTCAAGATCAATGTCCCCGCCCAGATCTTCTTCAACAAATTGCTTCACTAGATGTAACCCTAAACCTTGCCCTTTCTGTTTGCCATGATAACTAGGATCTAAGCGCGTAAATTTATCGAATACCTCACGCTGCTTCTCTTTGGGGATACCGATACCCGTATCTTGCACAACAAACCTCAGCACAACACGCCTATTTTTATCTGAGTGTTCAGCCAATTCAACAGAAACACTCACAGCACCTTTTTCCGTGAATTTTAGCGCATTACTCATAAGGTTAATCAAAACACTTTGCACCCGATAATTGTCACCAATCACCGCACGAGGAACATCATCCGCTAAAAACAAATCAATGCCTAAGCCCGCACTTATTGCAGCAGGGCGTTGAAGCACAACCAACTTTTGAATAAGGTCACGCACATCAAAACATTTTTCTTCTCGTGGTGCTGCGCCACCTTCACCCTGAGCATGTGACGCAAATTCCAAAATCATATTGCAATATGATAATAATTGATCGGCAGAAATAGAGATATCATCCAACATTGCCTTTTTCTCTGGATCGGTTTCGTCTTCTGCCAACAATACCGACAAGCCATAAATCCCGTTAAATGGGGTGCGAATATCATGCTGCATATTACGAATAAATTCATCTTTTGCTTGGTTTGCCACCTCAGCATTTTTCTTCGCTTCTTCTAACTCTAGCTCTGCGCATTTACGGTCAGAAATATCTGTATAAATGCCTAATACACCAATCACACGAGCACCCTTTTCCAACATGGGCACTTTGGATACCAGCATAGTACGCACACTACCATCGGTTTGGGTTTGAGATTCTTCAAAACCTAGTTTAGGGTCTCGCGTATCCATTACCACTTGATCATCTTCTCGGTAAGCTGCAGCATGTTCTCCCCAAGGCATATCCTCATCCTTTTTGCCAATAATGTCTGCGGGTTCACGCAGCTTCGCAGCTAAGGCAAACGCCTTGTTACAGCCTTTAAAATAGCCCTGACGATCCTTCCAAAAAATAAAATGGGGAATATTATCAATAATACTTTGCAAATAAATGGCTAAGTGCTTTGCTTGTGCCTGGTATTCTCGAGGTTTTGTGACATTTCTACCAACAATGAGAATTTGTTGGCATTGTTTCTCAGCCATCAAAGGTAACACTCGACAATTAATAATATTTTTAGGTCGCGTGTGGTTAATGGTGAATTCAAGATCTTTTAAAATTTGACCCGATTTCGTTTCATTAAAGTTTGCTAAAGGAAAATCCAGTGATTGATCTTTACAAAGCTGCAAAAAATCTTGCCCCACCACTTCACTCGCACGCAGTTCAAGTACATGCTCTGCATCGTGATTGATGGATGCTATTTTCAAATCAGCATCTAGCGTGATAAGAAAAAAACCGCCATGGTTAAATATTAGCTCATAGGAATCGCGTTGTAAGTCCATTTATTTCCTTTTTTATTTCCTAACGAAAAAACAAACAGCATACAAAAGTAGTTAGGAGGTAAATGTTGCTAGCGATGAACCAAGGGTTTGACTACGTTTGCGATTAGTAAGTGCAGCAACATCATCATCAGATGGTACAACATGCTCTTGAGCTGATTGCGAACGCTTTGGAGGCAAAGATGAAACAAAAAACTGTTGAGTATTCGCAAAGAAAGAATCTTGAGGATCCGCAAAACGACCTGGCATCACAGATTGACGGCTCCTTAGTTCAGCCTCAAAGTCATCCGGGGCCAGCAAATCATCTGGGATAGCAGTTATTTCAGGGTTACAAAGATAATCCACCACCATACGAGCAACTTCAGGTGCCCAGCTCACCTTCATGCCTCTAGCCTCTACATAAGTAGGTAACTCACCCTTGATAACACCAGAATGCGTGCGAGCATCAATGTTTGTCCCCAATGTTTGGGTATCTCCATAAAAGACCCGAGCATTCTCTATATTTATCACCTCACTCAATCCAGGATAATATCGTTCTGCCTCTGTTAAAATCGCACGCATTAATGCATTCATTTCATCAACAGGAGGCAACGCATCTAAATATTTACTCACAAAAGAACCTGGGCCAGCAGCAACCCCATAGACAATATTCGTTTTCTTTTCGGCAGAAATACATAAAACCTGCTTTCCTTTCTCATCCATTCGAGAAGCAACTGCGGCAAAAGCACCAGGCACCATGACACAATTGGGTTTAGCCCATTTCGCCCCATCTTTAACAGGCACTCTAACTAGCGCCTTAACTCTATCCACAGCATTGAGTTTTGGCAAAGCAAGCATGTTTCTGATCGCATTCGCACCATGCATAGCAGCATTGACAATATGAGTCACCTGCGCGATGTGTTTCGGCTTGCTAGCCCATTCATCAGCTGTTAGGTCGCCAGGTTGCTGTGTAGGATCTAGTTTAATATAGGTGATCTCGTAACCACCATCCTTCTTCTGCACACCCGTCACAAAGCTAGAAAAATGATTCCGAATATTCCTGTGTTTAGCAAGCTCGCTTCGCATTTCAGCAGTCAGCTTACTGGTGTTAATCAAAGGCTCTCTGAAATCATACACAGCAACAATCTTTTCATCAGCCTGGAGGCTAATATCCCACTCTTGTCTTTCGAGTTCTCTCATAAAATCATCAGGATGACAAAACAATTCAGCAAGAGATTCATCCTTAGCATAAGCCTCACGATAATGCTCCGCCAGTGCAGTAAACCGCCGTGCTACCTCATCCAGCTCAACAACTCCATCTGATCTTACAATGTAACGACAGGAACGCTGCTGGCTATACGCGGGCGCATCTTTGTAAACACAATCAGGAAAACGTCTCATGAAGGAAATGCCGTGTTCTAGCATGGGGACCATCGTATCCATACCACCTGCGACAAAGTGTGGGCCCAGATTCAAGCGTAAAGCCTGCGCTGCCTTTGTGGTACCCTGCATAATCAAGGAACTGGCATCAAACAACAGAACCTTAGGTGGACGATCAGATTCCCCTAAGCGCATGGTTGCAGCGCGCTGCTCAGCAGCATCTGTCTTAGCCTCCTCCTCGGCGATAAAAGCCGGCAAAGAGTCTCTTAATTCTTCAAGCGATTGCCCGTGACTTTTTTGGCGTGCAAGCACCGTTAGGTGTCTCAGCATTTCAGATATCAACGGCGTGAAGCCATTATATACCTTGTCGCCAGTCGGTTGAGGCTCCTGAGTATTCGAATAGGCTTGCTCTAGCTGCTGTTTAGTCCCTTCATCCAGCTTCTTTAGCGCAGCGGCAGAAGTTAAGAGGGCTTGGAGAGTTGACATCTCAGTCACGACCCGACGATGGGCTGCCGCAGTCTGCCGTAACGCAGACTGCGTCACGTCAAGTTTCGCGAGCTCTGCCGCAATCATGCACCCAGTAATACCCGCACCGATAACCGCAACGACCTTGTCGCTAGGCACAGGAGATTGTCCAGTCCGTCTTACTGACGCTGGAGATAACACTTCTGCTTGCACTGGTACTTCTATTTCTGGCATCTCGTGGACCCGCCTACTTTTGTTAAGACATCAGCCATTGCTTTAGCCGAATCCTAACACCTCTTTTAATAAGATAGCTATAATGGTTTACTGTTGTTTTTGAATCTTTCTTTCACATGGCCGATATTAGAATTCTTATATCCCTTCGCGTCAATGGTTACTTTCCCTTATAGCGTTGAGAAAAAGTCCATTCTTAGCGTCCGCAATTGTCCCGTTTGATGCAGGACAAATCACCACGCTCATTCCTTGTTGCGCGGATGATGACAAATCAACGCCCACAGATCAACCACTACTCACATCTTTTCCACAAGTAAAGAAACCGTTTGTCATATTTTTAACCGCATTAGCTCTTTACATGTCTCGCTAGTTAGGATAACTGCCAGTTATCTACACAAGGAAGAGTGAATACACGCACTTTGCGATACAATGTAAGAATGAAAAAACAACTTAAACCGCTATTCGACAGTTTAGATTATCTAGATCGCGAGCCAACAACGGCGCCATACGCATACATTGATGCAGATGATTATCGTATGGCGCACCATTTTCTGTATTGCTATCGTGGAAGCGAAGCAACCTACAATGCCTATCGACGTGAGGTCGAGCGTTTACTCCATTGGTGCGGTAGCGTCGCCCATAAAAACTTAACGGCCCTGCGGCGTGCAGACATCGAAGCCTTTATTTATTTTTGTCAGCGCCCACTAGCCCATTGGATTGGTTTAAAAAATGTAGCGCGCTTTGTGGATCGCGGCGGCGATCGCATCCCCAATCCCGACTGGCACCCCTTTGTCGCTAGCGTAAGCAAAGTCGCGCATCAACAAGGAAAAACAGCCTCGGCAGATAGTTTTTCCTTGTCTCAAAAAGCCTTGCAAGCGATCTTTGCTATCACCGGTAGTTTTTATAATTTTTTAATTCAGGAAGATTACCTTGAGGTTAACCCCGTTGCACAAGTACGACAAAAAAGTAAATTCATTCGTAAACAACAAGGCAAACCAATGATCCGGCGCTTGTCGAATTTGCAATGGGATTATGTGATTGAAACCGCCGAACTCCTTGCAAAAGAAAATCCCGCCCAACATGAACGTACACTTTTTATCATGAATGCATTATTCAGTATGTATTTGCGAATTTCCGAACTCGCATCCTCTGCACGCTGGACACCAGAAATGGGAGATTTCGCACGAGATCAAGATGGTTGCTGGTGGTTTACGACAGTCGGTAAAGGCAATAAGCAACGTAGTATTGCGGTTAGCGACACCATGCAAGCAGCACTCACACGTTACCGTACTTTTTTAGGATTCTCTGCCCTACCCGCACCGGGCGACACAACGCCACTTGTCCCCAAAAATCGTGGCCACGGGCCCATCAGTAGTACGCGACAAATTCGTGAGATTGTTCAACACTGTTTTGATCAAGCCGTCACACGCATGATGAAAGATGGTTTCAAGGAAGATGTCACACAGTTACAAGCAGCCACAGTGCATTGGTTGCGACACACCGGTATTTCTGAAGATGTAAAACATCGCCCACGCGAGCACGTGCGAGATGATGCGGGTCATGGCTCTAGTGCCATCACCGACAAATACATCGACATTGAAATGCGCGAACGCCATGCATCCGCCAAGAAAAAGCGGATTAAGTCGGATTGATGACTTTAACATTTAACATAACGCGTCGGATCGACAACACCGGCCTCTTCAAAACCTTTTTTCCGTAATACACAACTATCGCATCGACCACACGCACGACCTTGCTCATCAGCTTGATAACAAGAAACCGTTAAAGTGTAATCCACACCAGCGGCAATACCTGCCTGGATAGTTTCCGCTTTGCTGAGATGCATTAGCGGCGCAACAATCTTTAAGGGATCGCCCTCCACGCCCGCTTTGGTCGCCAGGTTTGCCATTTGTTGAAATGCATCAAAATATTCTGGCCGACAATCCGGATATCCGGAATAATCCACACTGCTCGCACCAATCATAATCGTTTGTGCGCCTAACACTTCTGCCCAACCCATCGCAAAGGATAAAAAAATCGTATTGCGTGCTGGCACATAAGTAACAGGAATATCTCCATCACCTTGATAATCAGGCACATCGGTATTTTCATCCGTCAGGGCGCAACCTTGAAAGTGTTGTAAAGAAAACTGCACAACATGATGTTCAGCAGCATTGAAGGCCTTGGCAATCATTTTTGCGGCTTGCAATTCTGCACGGTGTCGTTGGCCGTAATCAAAGCTTAAGGCATACGTGGTATAACCTTCTTCTTTTGCTAACGCCAACACGGTTGCTGAATCCAGCCCACCAGACACTAATACCACTGCTTTTTTCATCTTGCCTCACAAAGCGTTAATCACCCATAGATTTGCACACCCCATCACTCGTAGCATGAGGAAAACTTTAGGGAGTTAATCATGCCACCTGATGCGTCGGACTGTATACGAAAAGATTCTTCGCTGCAAATATCGCAGGAAACACGCTACTTCCTGCATTTACGCAAGCAGCATCCAGAATCCACCGAAAAAGAAAGCATCAACATGCATGCTGCATTAGATGAGTTGGCTGAGCGTTATCAAAAAAGTGAGCATGAGGAAACTCAGCAAAAAATAAAACAACAAGCGTTACATTTATCATTTCCCCAATGGGCGCGCTACCAACACTTAAGTAATGAAAAACTTCGCGAGACACTCAGGCAGTTAGAGGCTCAGCTCATTCAACTGCTTTCTATCACAGAAGAACCTCTTGTGGTTATTCAACAAGTCAGAAAACAAGTGAAAAAAGCTTTTTTAGAAGCACAAGCTGATGATTTAGCTCAGATTGAGACAATCGATACACCGCTGCTCAATGAAACCATTGACTGGATTCAGTTAAAAAAGCAATACCCCCGATACCAAACTGTCATTACACAATACCAGAAACAATATGAATTATTTTATTCCCCCAAGAACAAGACCGAACATGCGCGCTTATGCTTGCGTGTAGCCGCATACACACCGGACTTGCGCTTAGATATCCAACACTACTGCCAACAACAGTTATCACAACATCAAATCATTGTGCCGCTATCCACGCATGAGCGTGCCCCTGTTCTCAGTGCAGAACAATTTAATGCTTACCAGCGAAAATTAAAGACCCCCATTTCCTTACCCTGGCACAAACCCGATCATTGGCACTTTGGGATTCACATTCAATTAGCTAGACGGAGCCTATTTATCCCTAAAACAATCGCTACCCACTGCGGTATACAACTGCCCCTAAAATGGTGGCAATTTGTTCAAAAAAGATTTTGGCAAAAACGTAGCTACTGGCTGCTACGGCACAATAGCATGCTTACCACATCCAGCTGCGAGCCCCATAAGGCACAAACTGTCTGGATTGAACACTCTCCACTTCGCGGCGTTAAGTGGCTCCTGAGCACCCTTACCCGGCTCCTGCTCCCTGGACTTTTCAGGATGCAGGAAGAATGGAAACATTGGGTTAAAGCGCAGTCACTCAGTAAACCTGCCCATAGCGGCCAGACACCATGGCGCACGGCAGCACTCCCAACTATCACCACATCGCACTGCCCAAGCACACTCACAAAGGCATTGAGTACAATAGCCGACGGAGAAAGCATCGCGGCAGATGCTTTAGCACTTTGCTGCATAAACATTAAGAAACTAGATGAAGAATCCAGGGTAACTTATTCAAATAAAATAGAAAAAATACTATTAAATTTTTCTGGTGATTACCCCACAAAAAACCCTATCCTGGTAGCTCAATCACTCTCTATCTTATTAAGCTGGGAAGATGAGTCTTTTCTGGCTATTGCCAAAAATCACTTAGAAAAAACATTAAAAGAAAGCAACAATTCATTTGAAATCAAACACATAGCTCCACTTCTTAAAAGGATAGGAAGGTTAAAGCCAGACCATATTTCAGTCTTGCAAAAAGCACTATTACAACACCATCGTGCAGCAGCTGCGTGCGAAAAATCCTTAGAACAATTCCTAGAAAATCTTTCTGAAGAAGCGCAGCAATTAATAAAGAACGGACTCTCGATTACCCTCAATGACGTCACGCAAAACACATTAAAACAATTAACAGAAACACGTAACACACACAAACACTACCTTCATGTCGGCGATAAACTGTTACAACACCTGCGCATATTGTCATCTACACAAGCGCGTATTCCAATCGCTTATCTTCAACAATATTGTCGTGAAAAACAATTAGATTTTTCACTGTTATTTCCATCACAAAAACCCGGAGAAACACTATGCCCAGCTTTACAGAAACACTACCTTTATCCATGATCTTCCCGAGGGATTTCCCTTGCTCCGCATTTCGGGCAGCATTAATGGATGCAGTAAAAAAGTATTGCACCGCCCGAACGGAAATGCCACCTTACCGTAGCAATGATGTTGGCATTATCACGACACTAATTACCAACGCTGAATTAGACAACCTGGCATTACGTAAGGCCCTACATTCACACCTGGCAATCATGTTAACGGGCTTCTGCTTATTTCGCTTAGAGTGCCTGCGTATTCCGATAGAAAACAGCCTGCTTAAAAAGCTGATTTTATCTGTGCTTTCCGCCTATCCTGTTGGAATATTACAGCAGGAAGAAATCCTCTATTTACAGCGCCGAGTAAACACAGCATCCCACAAAACAATAGAAGGTTTAACAAAAGAAACACAACAACAAAAAGAAACCATACGAACACAACAATTAAAAATCTCTCGCTATCAACAGCGTGAAGCAAACGCGAAAGTGGACACAATAAAACTCAAACAAGAAAATGAATCGCTTAGCCATACACTGGAAGAATCTTTAAAAAGAAACATTCAACTAGAATGTGACATGCGCGAACTAAAAGAAAAAGTGACGCAACAAGATAACCTAATTAAAGACATGCACAATATGCTGAGGACATTACAAACACAAATAAAATCAAACAGTCCCCGGGTAACAAAAGGTAATAAAAGCATGACGCTATTTTAAGGTGATCAAAAATAGCCTCCCAAATCTGGTAGCACTTCGATCTAAAAACCACAATCAAACTTAAGGACAATTCTAGATCATTATTTTTTTTGTTCGCTAAGTGCTTGATATAACTCAGGCAATCAGAAACGGTAAAGCCATATCACCAAATTGGGTATTGAGCGGAGGCATGGTAACTCGATAAACTGGTTATGGTTTTTAAGTGAATCGAAAAGGAATTTGAATCATGAGTACCGTTGCTAGTAGTTATACATTAAATACATTCGCACCAACAAAAGTTGGTTCTGTTCAACAAGCTTTGTTAACACCCTCTTCTTTGATGGACATGTTAATGAATACAACTTCTGTTGCGAGACAACAATCGCGTTATGCATTTGAAGATGCATTGATTGAAAAGTTAGATCGCGAAGCACCACTCTCTCCAGATTTTGCAAAAGCAAAACCCATGCAACGTATGGTTCGTGGTTTAGAGTCAGGCGTGATTACAACAAAGAAGTCCATGAAAACAAAACGCTCCCCTAAACTACGTCACCGTTTATTAGGTTGGTTAGGCGCAAGCAATCGCACAAGCATCAATCCTTCTTCACCTAGCGTGCACCCTTCACTATTGGAATTGATCCAAATTCGCCATGCTGCAGAAAACAAGGGTCAAAAATCGACCACCAGCTGGAATGATACTGAGAGAACCACTAAACCTAGAGGACCTGGTTATTCTTAACGCAGTTCTAGGATAATACGATCTAACGCAAAGGAGTGCGTGTGATGCCACCCAAAGAAGAAACAAGTTATTGGCTTGCCCAGCTATGGCAGGACGTTAAAAAACGTTGGCGTTTTGATCATGCGCCGAGGTATGACGTCACACGCCAAGATAGTAAACCAGGCAGGCAAAATGGCAGCATCATGCAGACGACTTTTTTTCGTGAGATTACGGCAATTAGCTTACCGTTCATTAGGGTCTCCCGCCCCTCATTACTTACACGTTTTTTTCGATGGGCGTTTCGTCGCAAAACGTTTGGAAAACGAGATGCGCTTTTGAATGATCTCAATACAGTTTTAGGCTTGAAGAAAGATCGAACCTTACATGCAAAACAAGCGGTATTAAGGATTCTCTTAGCGCACAAGAAAGGAGAAACTGGTTGGGCTTGGCCAGGCCGTTGGAAACTCGCGAAACTGCTGAAGCCTATTTATAAACAACACTTTAAAAATGATGAGATCAACACATCAAAAAAAATTACAGCATTAATAGCTGCAACGGCAGAAGAAATCAAAAAGTCAGAAGAGGCTCGTTTTGAACGACGAAAAGCAGCGGCTGAGGGCGGTCTCTCGGTTGTCTCAATGATGTCAATTACATCTATGAATCATGAGTCGTTAACGGCAGATATACTACGCGAAATAAGCACCAGTAGCGGCAATGGCATTAGCCTGGGAGTAATTAATGAAGTTAGTGCCGCAAGAGTGCACCAATGTGTCAAAGAGGACCCCAACAGCGATACTAACAGTGACAGCAGCGAAGATTCCAGCCCTGCTTCGACACTCAGTTCTCCTCGAAAAGCCTCATCCCCACCTATTAGTGCGAATAACCCAAAGCCTGTTCGTCGAACATTATCTGGTGCAGCAAGCGATATTGAAACATTCCTTAGTGCCGCAGATCCAAACCTAAACATTCAGGAATTTTCATCTGCTATTCCGGTTAATCAACCGCCGCATTAAGTGACCTTGTCATCCCGCGCTTGACGCGGGATCTCCATCTATCACTACAGCTCCTGCAGGAGATCCCGGCTCAAGGCCGGGATGACAGTAGTATTAGACAGCGCTCTCAACAGGGCATTGAAAAAAATAGAGTACTGAGTTAATTACTGTCATCCCGCGCTTGACGCGGGATCTCCATCAGGTGCTAGTTTACTTCTTAGTACTATCAGGAGACCCAGCATCAAATGCGGGGTGACAATGTCAAGGCGCGAATGACAGCTACGCAGGCTGCTTAACCATAATCGCCTCAAAGTACGGATGCCCTTCAAACTCGGTAAGCCAAGCCTGTAAGCCTTTGTAAGGCGTACTCGCAAACCAGTCACGATCAACAATCGCCACACGACGCACAAAGGGGAAAATCGCGACATCAATCCAGCGACGTTGATTGCCGAATAAAAACGGCTGTTTTTCTAGCCTCACTGCTAATTTTTTCAAGAATACTTCCGTTAGGTCACGATGTTCTTCCTGGGTTTTAGTGGGTTCACGAAATGGATATTTATAATGATCGGAATGCAGACGAAAGTAGGTATCATTTTCTTTGAACAAGGCCATCATTTCAGGATCATCGTTCCACCATCCTTCAGGATCGTGTTGCGCCAAGGCCCAACGCATCACATCAAAACTTTCATCAATCACCGTACCATCGGGTAGTTGCAAAACAGGCACCGTGCCTTTCGGCGACAAATCCAACATTGCTTGCGGTTTGTTTTTTAAATCGACTTCATGATATTCAGGAATGATACCTGCATATTGCAGTGCAAACCGTGCTCGCATGACATACGGGCAACGTCGAAAGGCATAGAGTACGGGTACGTTACTCATGCGATTTTCTCTTGTTGAGCAACAGGTAAATCCGCATGACAATACGGGCAAACACCTTCCGCTTCTTTTTGTTCTGCAGCTGTCAATGGATTTTGGCAGGCGTAACATTGGATCGTATCGGTTTCTTCTAGTTGCGCATTCACTGCAACACGTTTATCAAACACAAAGCATTCACCATCGTAATGCTCGCCGCCGACTTGCTCAAAATAATTTAAAATACCGCCATCTAGCTGATAAACTTCTTTAAAACCTGCTTTTTCCATTAGCGTAGCCGCTTTTTCACAGCGGATACCACCCGTGCAGAATGTCACAACTGGTTTATCTTTCATTTCTTCTGGCAGATCTGCAATCGCATTGGGGAATTCTTTAAATGTTTGTAAATCTAACTCGACTGCATTTTCAAAGGTACCTACTTTTACTTCATAATCATTACGCGTATCTAGCACAACCATATCTTTCCCACTTTCATACCATTTTTTCAAGGTAGCAGGATCTAAGCGTGCAGCAGTATGCTCTTCTGGTGCAATACCATCGATACCAAACGCAATAATTTCTTTTTTCAATTTGACTAGCATACGAGTAAACGGTTGATAGTCAGAAAAACTTTCTTTGTAATACAAATCGTCGAATTCTGGATAGGTTGTCATAAAATCACGAAATGCTTGCATGTTATCTGCACTTGCCGCAAGAAATAAGTTAATGCCTTCAGGGCTTAAAAGAATTGTGCCTTTCATATCGAGTTCAGCTGTCTTTTCGCGCATGACTTCTCGTAACGCAGGTAAGCCGGCTTCGCTTAGTTGTACAAATTTATAAGCAGCTACATTTAAAAATTGCATCATCTGTCCTCACTTGGGGGAAAATCAATCAAAACGAGGCAGCAGCATAACAATATTTACACAGAACTTCCAATATTTTCTGTCAATCTAGAGAAAATGATTGTCAAATGATGTTTTTTTCTCTAGTCTTCTGACCCGTCAGCAAAAAAACAAAGTGGAGTTGTATTATGACTGTTGCTATTCATCACGATATTGATTTGCCCCCTATTCAAGACATGCTACACATCATCGAATCCGGTGACGTTCACATTAAGCGTGATGAAGAAAGTGGCTTACTTTCCATTATTGCTGTTCACAGCACAAAACGCGGCCCAGCCATGGGTGGTTGTCGCTGCATTCGTTACCCCAACTTACGTACCGCTGTTTACGATGCGATGCGCCTAGCGAAAGGTATGAGTTACAAAACCGCGATTAGTGGTTTACCACTCGGTGGCGCGAAAGGCGTAATCATCCTTCCGGATGAACCTGTTGACCGCACCAAACTTTTTGAAGCTTACGGACGCTTCGTAGATTCTATCGGCGGCCGTTACATCACTGCCATGGATAGTGGTACCTGCAATGCAGATATGGATGTTTTATCTCGATACACAGATCACTGTGCTAGCCGCACAGAGCATGGTAACCCTGCCCCTGCAACCGCACACGGTGCCTTTGTCGGTATTAAAGCGGCTGTTAAATTCAAATTAGATCGCGATGATTTAGCCGGCTTAACTGTGGCTATTCAGGGTGTTGGAAATGTCGGGTATAACCTAGCGAAACACTTACACGACGCTGGCGCCAAATTAATTGTCAGCGATGTTAATGCAACAAACGTTGATCGTTGTGTCAGTGAGTTTCATGCAGAAGCCGTGCCCATCGAAGATATTTTATCGGTTGAATGCGATGTGCTATCACCGAATGCACTGGGCGCTATTTTTACTGAAGAAACAGTCCCTACGCTGCAAACAAAAATCATTGCAGGTGCCGCAAACAACCAATTAATGAAAGCGCATTTATGTAACGACATTGCAAAGCGAGATATTTTGTTTGCACCCGATTACGTGGTAAATGCAGGTGGCGTGATTCATGCTGCCGCTGCTATCGGTAAAAATGACACGGTGACAACAGACGATATCTACGACAACTTAATGGAAATCTTTAAGCGTGCCGCGCACGAAGACGCACCGCCAGCACAAGTTGCTCATGAAATCGCGCTAGAACGCCTAGGCTAAACGTTAGGAGACGTTCTTTATCATGGATGTGGTTGCAGAATTTAACATTACGTACGACAGCTGCTTAGATCAAAATGGGCAGTTAAGCGCAGAGCCACCTACGGTTGCTAGTGATAAAACACTTTGTGAGAAGCTGTATCAATACATGCAACTTTCTCGCACCCTCGATACCAAGGTCGTTAATCTACAGCGCACCGGTAAAATGGGCACCTACGCAGCCGCGACAGGTCAAGAAGCGGTTGCGGCGAGTATTGGTGCGGCTATGCAGGCAGATGATGTATTAGTTAGTGTCTATCGTGAAAATGCCGCCCTCCTCCAGCGCGGTGTCACCATACAAGAAATTCTTGCCTATTGGGGTGGAGATGAGCGTGGTAATGATTGGAGTTCACGCGAAGACTGGCCTTTCTGCGTGCCGCTTTCAACACAAATGTTACATGCTTCGGGAATTGCCAAAGCCTTTCAATATCGCAAACAAGCTCGTGTAGTCGTGGCAGTGATTGGTGATGGCGCATCCTCCAAAGGTGATTTTTACGAAGCAATTAATGTCGCTGGCGCATGGAAGTTACCTTTAGTGGTTGTTGTTAACAATAACCAATGGGCAATCTCAGTACCTCGCCACAAACAAACAAGCGCTGAAACTTTGGCACAAAAAGGTATCGCTGCCGGCTTACCAAGCCGACAAGTCGATGGTAACGATGCATTGATGATGTATGATGCCTTGCATCACGCAATAGAGAATGCACGCAACGGTGGTGGCCCAGCACTCATTGAAGCAATGACCTATCGTCTTTGCGATCATACAACCGCAGATGATGCGACGCGTTATCGCGAAAAAACAGACACGGATACTGCTTGGGAAGCAGAACCAATTAAACGATTTAACAAATTTTTAACACAACAACATGGATGGAGTGAAATGCAAGAAGAAACTTTAAAAACAAAATGTGCTGCAAACGTTGATCAAGCGGTACAAGATTATTTAAAACAAGACAAACAGGCGCCAGGCACGATGTTTGATTTTCTATTCGCGCAATTGCCGGATAGTTTACAGGCGCAGCGTGACGAAGTGATTAAATTGGCCGGAGGGTCTAATTAAATGACTGAGATCACCCTCGTTGAGGCCGTTACCCAAGCACTTGCCTATGAAATGGCACACGACGACAACGTCATTGCGCTTGGGGAAGATATCGGTGTCAATGGTGGTGTGTTTCGTGCGACGCAAGGCTTACATGAAAAATTTGGCGAAGAACGGGTCATTGATACCCCCTTGGCTGAATCGATGATTGCGGGCTTATCTGTTGGGATGGCAGCACAAGGCTTACGTCCTGTCGCTGAATTTCAGTTCTTAGGCTTTATTAACTCAGCCATTGATCAAATCATCTCGCATGCGGCACGCTTACGTAACCGGACGCGTGGGCGGCTTAGCTGTCCGGCTGTATTTCGTGCACCGTATGGTGGTGGTATTCATGCCCCTGAGCATCACTCAGAGAGCACTGAAGCCATCTTTGCACACACGGCTGGTTTGCGGGTCGTGATCCCTTCTTCGCCAGCACGGGCCTATGGCTTGTTGTTAGCGGCGATTCGCGATCCTGATCCAGTCATATTCTTAGAGCCTAAGCGAATTTACCGCTGGGTCAAACAAGTGGTTCCTGATGATGGCAAGGCCTTACCGCTAGACAAATGTTTTGTGTTGCGTGAAGGCAGCGATATTACCTTAGTGAGTTGGGGCGCCATGCTAAAAGAAACCTTAGCCGTTGCAGACACCCTAGCCAAACAAGGTGTACAAGCTGAAGTGATCGACGTTGCCACGATTAAGCCGCTAGATATGCCGACGATTTTACAATCGGTAGAAAAAACTGGACGCTGTGTGATTGTGCACGAAGCGGCACGCTTTTGTGGTGTTGGCGCAGAGATTGCAGCAAACATCGCCGAACACGCGGTCTTGTTTTTGAAAGCACCACTAAAACGTGTCACCGGTTATGACACGATCATGCCTTATTTAAAATTGGAAAAATTGTACATGCCCAATGAGCAGCGCATCATGGAAGCCGTACAAACGGTACTGGAGAATTACTCATGACTATATTCAATTTACCCGACTTAGGGGAAGGTTTACCTGACGCAGAAATTCACGAATGGCATGTAAAAGAAGGCGACGAAATTAAAGTTGATGAGCCCTTGGCATCAATGGAAACTGCAAAAGCTGTCGTAGAAGTGCCTTCACCAGTTTCTGGCAAGGTATTGAAATTACACGGAAACCCGGGTGATGTCATCAACACCGATGCCCCACTCGTCACCTTTGAAACAGCAGAAGAACCTGTTGAAGCCCCTACTGCAGATAAACCTGCTTCAGGTGCTACGGTCGCCGGAAATATTGAAATTGGTAATGCGGTACTAGAAGAGTCTGCCACAGGTGTTGCCGTTGCAGAGCGCACATCAACCACACTCAAAGCCATGCCCGCTGTACGCAGTTTGGCGCAGCAATTGGGCGTGAATTTATCGACAGTGACTGCAACAGGTCACGAAGGACAAGTGACTGCAGAGGATGTAAAAAAGGCCGCTGGTTTAGGCGGACAAACGGTTGCAGCCTCCCCCGCACTACAGATTGAGGGACTAGAACCTTTACGTGGCCCACGCCGCATGATGGCGCAAGCCATGGCGCAGTCACATGCTGAAGTGGTTGGGATCACGATTGTTGATGATGCGGATTTACATTTGTGGCCTAAGAAAACCGATGTCACTGCTCGCGTTATTCGCGCATTAATTTATGCTTGCAAAGAAGAGCCTGCACTCAATGCTTGGTACGATACTGCCAGCATGTCACGCAAACTATTTAAGGAAATCCATTTAGGTTTAGCGATGGATGCCGGCGCCGGTTTATTTGTCCCTGTGATTCGCGACGCACACGACTTAGATGCGGCCGGTGTCCGTGCAGAAATTCAGCGTTACAAACAAGAAGTCGCAGAACGTACGATTTCGCCCAATGATTTAAAAGATGCGACGATTAGCTTATCTAATTTTGGCGTATTTGCCGGGCGTTATGCCAACCCCGTGGTTGTGCCGCCAGCGGTATGCATTCTTGGCACAGGTAAAATGCGCGATAGCGTAGTCGCGTTTGATGGCAACACGGCGATACATCGCATCATGCCTCTCTCTCTCACCTTCGATCACCGTGCAGTTACCGGTGGTGAAGCTTCCCGCTTCCTGGGCGCGATGATTGAAGATCTGCAGTTGGCGGATTAGCGTTTTGACAGTCTTCCTGGCGCTTCCCAGTTAGGGTCTTTCAGCTCCGTCTTCCTAGCATCAGCACGCCAAGTCACTTTAATTTTTTTATGTGGTGGTAACACTGGCGCTGAAAAAAATGTTTGAGCCTCTAGAGGCGGCCCCTGCATGCTTTGAGCCATTTCAGCAAGTGTTAAAGGAGGTGGAGAAGGAAGTTCTAGTGCTGGCGGAAACACCTCATAGCCAGACTCCCCAGGCACTAGCTTTTCTTTTCTTGCCCATGATATCTCTCTTGTTCTAATTGAAACTACGTTCAGTGTACGTCTAAATAGGAATCCCAAACCCAGGAACCACCCGAGCTGTTGTCGATTTTTTTTGTGCAGCCATGGATGTGGATGCATCAAACACATTAACGCTGAGGGAAGTAAAGTCGTATTGATTGCAAAGTGCCATCAATACTGAACTTGGCCCGTCATCCACTGTTACAACATCAACCTCTTCCTCTTCATCTCCTGCTTTAGGGTCAACAAGCCTCGCTGCAATATGTTTAGTGCTAGCCACTGCAGGAACACCTTTTGTCAGTAATTCTTTACGCACAACATGATAGTCATTCACAGCCTGTTCTACGTATTCACCTAATCGCAATAAAGAGGTTGCAAATTTATTTGGCGCATTAAAGCTAAGATTTCTTCTCTTTGCTTCATACGCTGAGAACTTGTCAGGCATTGCTTCAACTTGCGCAATGTCATGAAGCCCCATAAAAATCTCCACGAATTCTCTGGCTCTGTTCTTAGCATCATCCGTTGGGAAAGACAAAAGAAGCAAGTTTATGGTCATTTGCTCAAAACCAAGGTGCAATGGATAAAGGTCAAGCAGGGCGGGGAAAAAACCTTGTTTGCCCTGACAAGCTTTTTCATTATTCACTAAATATTGTAAAGTCCCCTCTTTGCTGCTTGCTTTCGCATATTTCGCCAACGTGCTAATCACCGAAACAAACAAATCTATTCTCTCTTGCCTGGCATTCTTGAATGATTCAAAGGAAGTTTCAAGTAATGATTCATTCTGTGCTGATGCTATTGAAGTCAGCAAGCAAGCATAGGTGCCTGTCAATATTCTCATTGCACAAGCGGATTTAGCTCTTTTCACTACTACAGTGTTTTCTATTTTTAAGGGGCTAACTTTTCTTTTTCCCATGATTATTTACCTTTTTTTATTGAACGTCTGCTAATTTACAGTAAGAGCTCAGTATTATTCATCTGCACTGAAAGCAAGTCTCCGTCTCTTCTGCGCAGGCCCCTCTTCTGTATCCGTTGTCGAGGAAGAGGGCGCAGCGGGTATATTTGTCATGGCCGTTGACAATGGTGCCTGAAAGAAAGGCATAAAAGGAAGCTGTGATTGTAGCCACGGCTGCATCATCGCAGCGTACTGTTGTTGCTGCATCATCGCAGCGTACTGTTGCTGTTGCCACAGCATCGCAGCATACTGTTGCTGGCACATCATTGCAGCATATTCCTGCTGCTGTTGTTGCTGCTGTTGCTGCAACAGCATTGCAACCATCTGCATTGGCTGCACATCAACAGACTGTTTAAGTGGGATCATTTTTTCTGGAAAAGCATCTTTCACATCAACCGGAATCACGGACATGCGTTGTTCGTTATTTTCATCATCATCACCCACAACGTCCACTTCTTCATCTTCACCATCCATTTCCGCGGCAAGATCCGCTAATGTTTTTTCAGCGCTCGTAGCTGGATTTGTTGATTTTTCCTCTAGCGCATTAAAGCAAGCTTGCAGGTTATCGCTCAATTTATCTGTCAAGTTCGACCAACACAGTGCTATTCTGTTATTTTTTTCTAAATCAGATATTTTTTTAAATAAGTACGTCGTTACTTTGGTACTCGAACTTTTTAGCCCAAGTATTCTCATAAATAGAGTATGCTTATCCAGACTACGGCACTCTAAAGAAGGCCTGGCCATATCCAATGCCAACCTGAGAATTCTTATGGAATATACTAAATAATTATTGTCTGTTCTTTTCTTTTCAATCTGAGAAATCAGCACACTAAAACGCTCGCAATCAGCATTGTCCAAGACAAGATGAAGAAAAGCCTCTAGAATTGAACCAAACTTTTTTTCAGATAATGTATGTGCAGGATCGTTTTGATCCAATATCGGAAACACATAAGGCACGAAAAAATTTGCGAGGTTTAATCCTTCCTCATTTATCAAGGTTTCCATATAGGAAAAAACAATGTCAGCAGCGCGTGGATAACGTGTTTTTTTTGACTTCGGCATTTATATTCTCTCTGTTTTTTTAATTAATCTTTGGCTGCTGACTTAAAAAAAGTAGCATACTACACATAAAATTGTTCTCGTAATGCTGTGATTTCATTTCGAATGCGTGCAGCATCTTCAAATTCTAGGTTATGCGCATGCTCGAACATCTTACGTTCTAGGTCGTTGATTTTAACCACAACTTGGCTAGGAGACAAGACCATTTTATCGCGTTTATCCGCTTTATTCTGAATTTTTCCTTTTGTGCCGCCGCTAGATCGTGCCCCTTCCATAATATCGCCGATTTTTTTCTGAATAGACGCCGGGGTAATACCATGCTCTTGATTAAAGGCCGCTTGCTTTTCACGTCGACGACTGGTCTCATCCATCGCACGCTGCATGGATCCTGTGATTCTATCCGCATACAAAATCACGTGGCCTTTCACATTTCTGGCCGCACGCCCCATGGTTTGGATGAGCGATCGATCCGAACGCAAAAAACCCTCTTTATCCGCATCAAGAATAGCAACCAAGGAGACTTCCGGAATATCTAGGCCTTCACGCAATAAGTTAATCCCAATCAACACATCAAACTCACCCAAACGTAAATCGCGAATAATTTCCACACGCTCAACCGTATCAATACCAGAGTGCAAGTAACGCGCGCGAACACCGTGTTCAAATAAATAATCGGTTAAATCTTCAGACATACGTTTAGTCAAAGTTGTCACCAAGACACGTTCATTCACTTCAACGCGCTTTTTTATTTCAGAAAACAAATCATCAACTTGCGTTCCAACCGGGCGCACTTCCACATCGGGATCTAATAAACCCGTTGGCCGAACCACTTGCTCGACAACCGCATCGGTATGTTCCTCTTCATATTTGCCAGGCGTTGCCGACACATACACCATTTGTGGTGCCAAACGTTCAAACTCTTCAAACTGTAAGGGGCGGTTATCTAGTGCTGACGGCAAACGAAATCCATACTCCACTAAAGTGGATTTTCGCGAACGATCCCCTTTATACATAGCACCAATTTGTGGCACCGTCACATGGGACTCATCCAGCACAAGCAGCGCATCGGCAGGCAAATAATCAAATAAGGTCGGTGGCGCCTCCCCCGCGTCTCGACCGGACAAAAACCGAGAATAATTTTCTACGCCTTTGCAATAACCAATCTCATACATCATTTCAATATCAAACATCGTTCGCTGCTCTAAGCGCTGCGCCTCAACTAACTTGTCATTCTTTCTTAAATAATCTAATCGTTCTTTGAGTTCTGCTTTGATGTAATCAATCATTTTCAACACCCGCTCACGTGGTGTTGCATAATGGGTCTTCGGATAAATGGTAAAACGAGGGATCTTTTTAACAATTTCACCCGTTAAAGGATCAAACTCCGACAAGGATTCAATTTCATCATCAAATAATTCCACCCGCACGGCATTTCGTTCTGATTCAGCTGGATAAATATCAATGACGTCTCCGCGAACACGATA
Source organism: marine bacterium B5-7 (assembly GCA_021604705.1). Classification (NCBI taxonomy): domain Bacteria; kingdom Pseudomonadati; phylum Pseudomonadota; class Gammaproteobacteria; species marine bacterium B5-7. Next base: position 62,773 of record BQJM01000002.1, read on the forward strand.
AGTGCCTCGGGATAAATCCATTTCATTTCGTGAGTACTGTAAGTCCGCTAGGCGCCGCAATATTTTTCGCTGATCAGCTTTCTCTCCACGCTTTAAATGCATCACCATTTTTAAATACGCTTCCGGATCACCCAAACCATAAATGGCAGAAACACTGGCAATGACAATCGTGTCGCGTCGTTCCAATAAAGCTTTGGTTGCCGACAAACGCATTTGCTCGATGTGTTCATTAACCGCCGCGTCTTTCTCGATATACGTATCGCTGGTCGGCACATACGCCTCAGGCTGATAGTAATCATAGTAGGAGACAAAATATTCCACGGCATTGTGAGGAAAGCATTCCTTCATCTCGCCGTACAGCTGCGCTGCTAGCGTCTTATTGGGGGCCATAATCATGGTGGGCCGCTGACAATGCGCGATCACATGTGCCATGGTAAAAGTTTTACCAGATCCTGTCACGCCCAATAAGGTTTGCTTGGCTAGACCGGCTTCTAGCCCCTCGATCAGGCTAGCAATGGCCGCGGGTTGATCACCGGCCGGTTTAAAGGGTGATATCACTTCAAAGGGTTTATTCATGGTAGTATTGTAACATTGTGAAATTAACTGTCACCCCAGCTGGCCGTCATCCCGCGCTTGACGCGGGATCTCCCGATAGTGCAAAAGCCCTAGACGGAGACCCCGGGTCAAGCCCGGGGTGACACCGTAGTGCAAACACCATGATTAAGAAACCAAACATTGTCATCGCCCAAATCGACTTTATGCTCTGCGACGTACAACACAACGTCGCGCAAATCATCCAGTATGCTGAACAGGCACGCGATGAGTTACAAGCCGATCTGATTGTTTTTCCAGAACTCTCTATCACAGGCTATTTGCCGGAAGATCGCTTAATGCGTCATGACTTGGCGGAAGAAGTACAAGCCGGCTTAAACATCCTACAAAAAAAACTGCATGGTATCGATGTGCTCGTCGGTTATCCTGAACATACTGATGAGGTCGTCTATAACAGTGCCTGTGTGATTCGCGATAACAAAATACTGATTAATTACCGAAAACAATTTCGCCCGAACTATCGTGTATTCGATGAAAAACGCTTTTTCTCACGCGGCGATCAACACGCCGTCTTTGAATGCGCTGGCATGAAGATTGGTCTCGTGATTTGTGAAGATGCCTGGCATCCGGAACCTGTCGCACAGGCGAAATCTGCGGGCGCAGAAACCATTATCTCGATTAACGCCTCCCCCTTCTCTCACCAAAAATTACAACGCCGCATCGACGTCATGCGTGAACGCACACAAGAATCTGGATTACCCATTGTTTATGCGCATTGGTGTGCCGGGCAAGATGATATTGTTTTCGATGGCGGATCGTTTGCGCTAGATGGCAACGGTGAACTGATCATGCAGGCGCCCTGTTTTGAGGGGGGGTTGTACCCCTGTCATCCCGCACTTGATGCGGGATCTCCTGTACAACCCCGTCATCCCGCACTTGATGCGGGATCTCCATCTAACACCGCGGTAATAGACGGAGATCCCGGCTCGGAGGCCGGGATGACAGAAGCGCTCACCTACCAAGCCCTCAAACTCGGCGTCAAAGCTTACGTCGAAAAAAATAATTTTCCCGGCATATTACTGGGTTTATCCGGCGGCATGGATTCAGCACTAGTGCTAACCATCGCTGTCGATGCATTGGGTGCCGATCGCGTAGAAGCCGTCATGATGCCTTCGCGTTACACACGCGACATCAGTCGTGAAGATGCGGAACAGCTCGCGAAGAATCTCGGTGTAAAAACACATTCCATCGATATCGAAGCCCCCTACCAAGCTTTTCTAACAACACTAGAACCAACTTTAGGTACACTAGACAGCAATGTCACGGCACAAAACTTACAAGCACGTACCCGCGGTATGCTGTTGATGGCGATGTCGAATCAAACTGGAAAAATAGTCTTAACCACTGGCAACAAAAGCGAACTCGCCATGGGATATGCAACACTTTACGGCGATATGGCAGGTGCTTATGCGGTATTAAAAGACGTGTATAAAACCCAAGTGTATGCTTTAGCGAATTATCGCAATCAAATCAGTGCGGTGATTCCAGAACGCATCATCACCCGCCCACCGAGCGCAGAGCTTGCACCCGATCAAATTGATGAGGATTCTTTACCGCCTTACGACATGCTAGATCAAGTATTAGCGATGTATATCGAAAAAGATTTAGGGGCTAAAGAAATTATCAAGAAAGGCTTTGATGCGGAGATGGTCATACGCATACTAAAAACCGTCGATCGCAACGAATACAAACGCTACCAAGCACCACCTGGTATCCGCGTGACGAACCGTTCTTTTGGTAAAGATCGACGTTATCCATTAACGAAGCGGATTTTGCACTGTCATCCCGCGCTTGACGCGGGATCTCCATCTAACACCACAGAACTAACAGGAGATTCCGGCTCAAGGCCGGAATGACAGCTTCAATTGCTTCAAATTTTCCGGGGTGACAGGAACAGACAACAAACAGCTTCACATAACGAAACATGGCCCAGGCGCCTCAAACGGTTGCTCATTAACATGTGCTTCGTGAGACCGCTCTTTTTTGAAGAAAGTCAATTGCAGTAAAGGCAAAATTGCTTTCTCACGTTCCTGTGGCACGATAACTTCATAATGAAGTTGCTTATAGTTATACGAATAACCAGGCACAGCAACACCACAGGTTGCGCCTGCTGGTAATTTTGGTGGCTCACCAGCCAAACCAGGCGAACTGCTGTATTCATTTGGTTTATAAAAATAGGGATTCGTGCCTAAATTCACAAAGTTGAGTAACAAACAAGATTTACCACCTGTCCCAGTGTACTGCAGTGATTTACACGCTTGGGGTGCAAAGTAGGTCCCTGCCGAATACAATTGCCGTAATGAACACTTCGATAAAAAACTACTGGTACCAATAGACTGAGCATTATGAGCAGCTGTTCCATGCCACAGAATAGCCCCTAAACACCCATCGCTGTTCCGACGAAATATAGGTATCGGAAACCGTTCTTTTTGGGTGACGGGCTCAAACTCACCTAAAATACTGCCAACCCCATTCGTTCGTGCTTTTAACTCTGCCTCTAGGTATAAAACAAATTGTTGCATCGCAACAAAAGGACTAAAGGCTGAAAAAATATCGAAAACATGAGAGGGAAAACGTGAATCAGTATACTTGCATGAGTTTGCAATGGCTTCTCTGCCTTCCTGCGTGAGATAAGAATAAGAGCTAGGAGCAGAAGATAAATGTTCACTGACTGACAATTCAAACAAGACACGATCACGCATCAATGGGTTGACGAATAACGCAGCTTGAACGGTCATATCCTTAAGCTTGCTCAAAACCCCGCAACATAATGAAAAATGCGAACTGTTCCTAATAGCAGCCCAAAATTCATTAGGATCTAAAAAATCATCCTTAGCAGACTGCCACACTCTCGGTAACAACTGCACTAGGGCCACCTGTTGCTCGCTCATCATAGATACATCGAAACGTCCAGTCGGCAAGCAACGAAGCACTTTCGGCGGTGCTAGAGCACCCAAAAAGTTGGATACAGGAGGACGTTGCGTCTCCGATATTTGGCGTAATACAGCAGTATATCGGGTATCCTCCCCACGTTGTAAACCACTGTGGGAAAAATCACGCAACAGCATGCTAAACATATAAAAGAATGCGGAATCCTCACTTACCAGCATCTCATCAAAAGCTTGCTTGTTTTCTCGCCCCCAAAGCATTGTCCCCAATACGGGCAGACGTACATAGCCATTTCGTACGATTTTGGCCAAATCATGAAGTTGACGAAACAATTGCTCGAACTGATAGGCACGTGATGTGGTGGTATCCAATCCCCGTACTGTTTCCTGCCACTGGGTAATCGCTTGCTTCAGGGTATCCCCACTAAACTTATCGACATCCAACGCCTGGCTTGAAAACGCTTGTAAATAATGAAAAGGCATTACTGGTGCATGCTCAGGAACAGCTTGGTCGTTTTTCAGTGATAAAACACTACTGATGGGATAACCTAAGGGTGTATATTGTAGCGGATTTAGTGCCAGATCTTTTCGTGGATCTTTTCGCGGATCTTTTCGCAGATTTTCATCTCTCACTAACGCCGCCTTCCAGCAGAGCACAGAGATAATGAAAGCAGAAAATAAGGTAGTCGCCATCAAGGAGATCAGAACAACTTCGGCGTACTGCTTAGACATGACTTCACTACTCGAAACCACCTCAGATTTAAGCAGATCTGTTGGATTCATAATCTTTATTGCCTTTTGAATTTTTTTCACATTGTACAATATTAAACCTTTTATAGCAAACTAAGAGCCAATGCTTCATCCAAGAATGCTTGGGTGACACCTCAACCCTGAGCCGGTATAATGCAGCCTCATTTTACGAGAGAAATTGAATCAAAATGACGCAAAAACGCCGCATATTAGTCACCTCCGCCCTCACCTACGCCAATGGTCCCTTGCATTTGGGGCATATGGTCGAGCATATTCAAACCGACATTTGGGCACGTTTCCAGCGCTTGCGCGGACATGAATGCTATTATGTCTCGGGCGATGACGCCCATGGCACACCGATTATGTTGCAAGCACAGAAACGTGGCATCACGCCAGAGCAACTTATCGAAGAAACGCACGCGGCACACAAACAAGATTTTTCAGATTTTCACATTGATGTCGTTGATTACGGCTCAACACATACGGAAGAAAATCGACAACAAGCAGAAAGCATTTACCACGCCCTAGAAAAAAATGGCGACATCACAAAAAAAGAAATCAAACAAGCTTTCGACCCTGAAAAGAAGATGTTCCTCCCCGATCGTTTTGTCCGCGGCACTTGCCCACGCTGCAAAACCCCCGATCAAGTGGGTGACAGCTGCGAAAACTGCGGCGCAACCTACACACCGTTAGACTTAATTGATGCTAAATCGGTGGTCTCTGGCGCAACGCCGATTGAAAAATCTTCGATACATTATTTCTTCAAGCTTTCTAACTACCAAGACTTTTTAACGCAGTGGATGGATAGCGGCAGCTTACAGCCTGAAGTGCGTAATAAATTACAAGAATGGTTTGGCGATGGCTTACGTGATTGGGACATCTCGCGCGACTCACCCTATTTTGGTTTTAATATCCCCGGCGAAAAAGACAAATACTTTTATGTATGGCTAGATGCACCCATTGGTTACATCGCTATTTTTAAAACGTTTTGCGAGAAGAACAATATTACCTTCGATGATTTTTGGCAGTCAGATAAAACAGAACTTTATCACTTTATTGGCAAAGATATTTTATATTTTCACAGTTTGTTTTGGCCTGCGATGCTAAAGGGTGCGGGATTACGCACACCCACTGGCGTATTCACGCATGGCTACCTCACCATCAATGGTGAAAAAATGTCGAAGTCTCGTGGCACATTTATTAAAGCACGCACTTACCTTAATCATTTCGAGCCGACTTATTTACGTTATTATTACGCCGCCAAGCTAAATGGTAGCGTTGAAGACATTGACTTTAAAGTGGATGATTTTTTGCAGCGCACTAATACCGACTTAGTCAATAAAGTGGTAAACATCGCAAGTCGTTGTGCGGGCTTCATTCACAAAAAGTTTGAGGGAAAACTCACTGCAAGCTGCGAAGAACAAGCGCTTTATGATGAGTTTTCACAAGCAGCCGATGATATTGCTGCCGCATTTGAAAAACGCGACACCTGCAAGGCTGTTCGCTTGATGATGGCTTTGGCAGATAAAGCGAATCAGTACATCGACAGCAAAAAACCTTGGCAAATGGTCAAAGACCAGGATCAGTTAGCCGCTGCCCATGCCGTTTGCAGTGTAGGCATTAACTTATTTAAAGTCTTAATGACTTACCTAAAACCGATCGTGCCAACCCTGGCTGAACGCGCGGAAGCCTTTTTGAATATCACATTACAATGGGATAATTTAGCAACACCCTTGCTTGATCACACAGTAAATCCTTTTAAACCCTTACTCAGTCGTATTGAGTCCAAACAAACCGAGGCCATGATGGAAGAAAGTAAAACTGATGCTGCACCAGCAGTCCCTGCCCCCGCAGCTGATAGCTGGTTAGGTAAAAAACCGTTGAAACCTGAGATCACGATTGATGATTTCTCAAAAATTGATTTGCGTATCGCAAAAATCATCTCTGCCGATCATGTTGAGGGCGCTGACAAATTAATTCAGCTTAAATTAGACATTGGCGGTGAAATTCGCCAAGTGTTTGCCGGCGCAAAAGCATCTTACGCGCCCGAAGACCTCGTTGGTCGTCACACAATCATGGTCGCCAACTTAAAGCCACGTAAAATGCGCTTTGGTTTATCGGAAGGCATGATAGCCTTTGGCGTGGGTGAACGTTTATTCTTGCTTGAGCCCGAAGAAGGCGCTGAAGCGGGTATGCCGGTACAGTGATGAAAAAAGAAGATACGATACCAGATCGGGAAAAGTGGCTTTTTGAAAACCCCGAAGCACTTTCACAGGTATTGACTGGCATTCAAGAAGCAGCAGACGGCAAATTGTCCGTATACAAGCCGTCCGATATTGATGATCTCGATGACAATGAATAGCCACATCCTCACGCTGCCTTGAGCAATTCCACTTCGTATTGGCTTAATCCTTGTTGAACTAACCCATCTTGCAGCGCCAAGCGTACAAATTGCCGCTCAGACTGACCCAGCCTCTTGGCAAATGCAGCTGCTTTTTTTGCGCTAATAATTTTCCGTCCGTTTTCTAAATCACTTAAATAGGACTGAGTTACTTTAAGTCTTTTTGCAAGAACGCCTTGTGAAAGTTCATCAGACAAACGAAGAGCGCGTACAGCCTTACCAAGTGTCAATCGGCCACCTGTCATCTTATTTAATGCTTTCATGGCTTCAATAGTCATGTTTATTTACCTCTTGAATTTCAACAAATGCAATCGTCTTATCTGAGTCGACGAGCTCCACCCAAATCTGCAGTTTTTCAATGATATATCTCGGAATAATCTTCAGATCTTTTTCTGCTTTTCTGGTTAAGAGAACACGATATATATCTTCACCCATGATATTACACTAATTTTGTGTAAATGCAAGCTGTCGTTCATCAGAACAATGGTTACACTTAATATTTAATTAAAATTTAATTGATAATGATATCAATATGGCGACAGATCAGCAAGAAGAAAAACAGTATCGCATTCTGTTACAATCCCGTTTCACTGAACAAAGTAAGCAATCTAATGCCCATCACCATTGAGACCATCGATGCCCTGCTGCCGCAAACACAATGCGAAGAATGCAGTTACAAAGGCTGCCGGCCTTACGCAGAAGCCATCCTAAACGAGAACGAACGTTTAGATCGTTGCCCACCGGGTGGCGTTGAAACATTAAAGGCCTTAGGTGATTTACTAAAAAAAGATGTCTCGTTGCTTATCGATGAGATGGCAGCAAATACCCGAGAACCCACGGTTGCAGTGATTCAAGAAGATTTATGCATCGGTTGCACGAAGTGCATTAAAGCTTGCCCCGTTGATGCGATTGTCGGCAGCGGTAAACTGATGCATAGCATTATCAGCAGCGAATGCACGGGTTGCGAACTCTGCATCCCTCCCTGCCCCATGGATTGCATTGATATTATTAAACTAGAAAAACCTAGCTTTGATAAAGACCAAGCGAGAAAACGATTTAATGCACGCACAGAACGTTTAGCACGCTTAAAAACTGAAGAAAAAACAGTAAATCAAGAGGCCGCACAAAAAACACAAGGTAGTATCAAGCTAGATATCGCGGCAGCTGTGGCACGCGCGAAAGCGAAAAAGGATGCTAGCGCATGAACAAAACCAAGCGTGAAGAAATATTTCAGCGCTGGCAGCAAGCCAATCCATCCCCTAAAACGGAATTAGTTTACAACTCCCCTTTTGAATTATTAATTTCTGTCATACTGTCTGCCCAAGCGACTGATATTGGCGTGAATAAAGCCACGGCAAAGCTCTATCCCGTTGCCAACACACCGGAAGCCATCAAAGCCTTAGGATTAGCTAAATTAAAATCCTTTGTCAAAACCATCGGGCTTTATAATACGAAGGCAGCAAACATCATCAAGACCTGCGATATCCTCATCAAGCAGCATAACAGTGACGTACCGCAAACCCGTGAGGCACTAGAGGCACTACCTGGTGTCGGCAGGAAGACAGCCAATGTCGTATTAAACACGGCCTTTGGGCAGCCCACCATGGCGGTAGACACGCATATTTTTAGGGTATCTAATCGCACGGGGCTCGCGCCGGGGAAAACAGTCTTAGCTGTTGAAAAGAACTTGTTGAAGTTTATCCCAGAGCCCTATAAACTCGACGCCCATCACTGGTTGATTTTGCATGGACGTTATACCTGTGTGGCGCGAAAACCAAAATGCGGTGACTGTTTAATTCGAGATTTGTGTGACTATAAAGAAAAGACGAGTACAGAATGATTTTTAGTAGCGAACGGCAGCAACTACGACAAACTTTTATTGATGCTTGGCAGAAGGCCAAAGACAATGAAACACTCACACCCTTTGAGCGTGAGATTGTCACGGTTATTCAATTTCATCCAGAGTACCAAGCGATGTTTGATACGCCAGATAAAGTCGTTGACAAAGACTTCTCGCCCGATGCCGGTGAAACCAATCCTTTTTTACATTTAAGCGGCCACATTGGTTTACACGAGCAACTCAGCACCAACCGCCCCGAAGGCATTCGTGATATCTATCATAAACTCTGTGAAAAATATGGCGATCCACACCAAGCAGAACACGCCATGATGGAATGCCTGATGCAAATCCTCTGGCAAGCCCAACGCGACCATGAGCAGCCGGACGAAACCGTCTACCTCTCGCAACTACACCACTTATTAAAAGACTAGCCTGCTCATTAAGATGCCCGAGCTGTACACAAAACACTCACCCAACGCAACCCCCATCTCTCGCCGCAATTTACCCTCCTCGAGCACTCTGTTAGAATCACGCCTCGTTTCCCAAACAAATCAAGATCTTATGCAACATACAGACAAATGGACTTGGTGGTTAGATTGCCTGGTTTTAAGCTTACTCGTCAGCGGTACCTATGCCCTTTTCCTTGGTATGCACCCTTTTACTGTCCCTGACGGCGGCCGCTACGTGGAAATTCCTCGTGAAATGCTCGCACGCCATGATTTTATTACCCCTTATCTTAATGGCATTAAATACTTTGAAAAACCGCCACTGTTTTATTGGCTGCAATGTTTGTCACTGCACGCCTTCGGCCTCAATGAATGGAGCGCACGCATTGTCACTGCCGTGATAGCTGTGCTGGGTTGCGTGGGTTGTTACAGCTTCACACGACACATTTACACGCGCCAATGCGCATGGTTTGCGAGCATTACCTTAGCTACGTGTCTTTTATATTTTGCGATGGGCCATCTCGTCACACTAGACATGACCGTGAGCGTGCTAATCAGCCTATCTTTATTTAGCTTTTTCATTGGCTTTACCCGTGAATCGCGCCTCGCCTTTTATGGTTTTTATCTCTTCGCCGGCTTGGCCGTGTTAACCAAAGGCTTAATCGGTTTCGCGTTTCCCGCGATGATTATCGGCCTGTGGATTTTACTACTGAATCAATGGCGCGTCTTACTCAAAATGTGCCTGCCAACCGGCTTGGTTTTATTTGCCGCTATCATCATACCGTGGCATGTGCTCGTACAAGCAAAACACCCTGAGTTCTTTCAATATTACGTGATGGACCAACAACTCCTACGCTACGCAACCAATATTGCTGGGCGCACACAGCCTAATTGGTTTTTTATTCCTGTTTTACTGCTAGGCTTATTTCCTTGGGTGTTTTTCTTACCTCAAGCGATTTATTACCATTTGCCGCGTCAATGGAAACTCGTGAAATACGCACTACCTGAAATGTTCTTGTTAATTTGGGCTATCAGCATCTTCGCGTTTTATAGTTTTTCTCATTCAAAATTGGTTCCCTATATTTTGCCGGTCATCCCGCCACTCGCGATTTTAATCGGCCATTATTTGGCTGATGCAGCGAAACGTGACAGCACAACGATCGGTGCCAATATTGGCTTTAGCTTTTTACTACCTTTTGCTATTGGCTTTGTATTTTTATTTCCAAAAATCCCAACGCTATCGCCCATGGTGGATGGCCCGCATGCGATGCCGTATCTCATCTTCTGCGCCATTGTTTTATCTATCACAGCGCTTGTGGTGTTACGACGCCATGTCACCTCGCGCTTTACCGCGCTGAGCCTGGGCTGCTTATTGTTTTATTTGGGCTTAATCGCTGGCATGCGCCACTTGGACACACGCAGCATTAAACCACTGGCCCTGACCATCAACCGCGATGCCAAGCCCAGCGCAGAAATATTCTCCTATGTCGATTATTATCAAGACCTAGCCCCCTATACAAAACGTCGTATCAACATCGTCGATTGGCGTAATGAACTGGCCTTTGGCCTGGCTCACCAACCAGAAGCGGCTGAATGGATGATAGATACCCCAACTTTTATCAAACGTTGGACAGCTGGCTGGAAAAATGGCACCCAAATGTTTATGATAGCCCGCATTGACCGCTACCAAACTTTAGCGGCACTTTATCCCACCCTACCGTGGGTTGTGTTGAAACAAACGAAACATGACATATTGGTGACAAATGAAAGCCCTACCCTTAGTCGTAATCAGCGTCCTCATTGCATCAGCGGGACAGTTATTACTTAAAGCCGGCATGAATAAAATCGGCTATTTTAAATTTTCTGCAGAAAATGTATTGCCTGTCGCTTGGCAAGTCATGACGAACCCTTACATCATGATCGGTTTGTGTTTTTATTTTGTGAGTTTGGTTCTGTGGCTGATGGTATTGTCCCGTGTTGATGTGAGCTTTGCTTACCCAATGTTAAGCCTAGGCTACATTATTACCCCTATTGCGGCGCACATGTTATTTAAAGAACCGCTGCCCGCTATTCGCATGATCGCCACCGCTATCATTATCTTTGGCGTTTACCTGGTTGCTAAAACCTAAGGATTTTCATGGCTAACTCCGATTTTCTGCCCTTTGCAAAACCCACGATTGATGAAGCCACTATTCAAGAAGTGACAGATTGTTTGCGTTCCGGTTGGCTAGCCACCGGCCCACGCGTTGCCGCCTTTGAACAAAAACTAAAAGACTATTTAGGTGCACCGCATGTGATTTGCGTTACCTCCGGTACCGCGGCACTCCATGTGTCGCTACTGGCATTAGGCTTACAGCCTGGTGATGAAGTCATCACGACGCCCATGACCTTTTGCGCGACCTTAAACACCATCGTACAAGCAGGCGGAAAGCCTGTGTTAGTCGATGTTGACCCTAAAACTTTTAACCTCGATTTAAATCGCGTAGCCGATGCCATCACAGAAAAAACCCGAGCAATCTTACCAGTTCATTTTGGTGGTTTACCTGTCGACTTAGGCGCTTTATACGAACTGGCTGGCAAACACAATCTTCGCGTTATCGAAGATTGCGCGCACGCCATTGGCGCACAATACAAAGGCGTTTCTTTGGGCTCATTCGGCGACACACAAATTTTCAGTTTTCATCCCAACAAAAATATGACTACCGGAGAAGGTGGTGCGATTGCCACACACAACGATGAACTGGCTGCCTGGGTGAAAAAATTACGCTTCCACGGCATCGATCGCGATGCATTTGATCGTTTCTCTAAAGAAGGTAATCAACATTACGATATCGTTTACCCAGGCTTTAAATACAACATGATGGACATCCAAGCCGCGCTTGGTCTACATCAAATCCAGCAGCTTGATGACTTTATTCAGCGTCGACAATTTCTCGCGCAAAACTACACGGATATTTTAAAAGGTTGGCCTGAACTCACATTACCAACCCAGCCAAACTATCCACATCGACATGCATGGCATTTGTATACGCCATTAATAAACCCAGCCGCGTGTGGCATGGATCGTGATACCTTTATCGCAAAAATGAAAGAACATAATATTGGTGTGGGTATGCATTATGAAGCGGTGCATTTGTATTCTTATTACCGCGACACCTATGGCTTTAAACGCGGTGATTTCCCTCATGCAGAAAGCATATCCGATAGAATTGTTAGCCTTCCTCTATTTCCAACCATGACACAGTTAGATCAAGACCGCGTCATTGAAACGCTGTTAAAAGTATTAAGGAGCCCAGCATGAGCCACCCATTAATTAGTATCGTCATCCCTATTCATAATGAAGAAGAAGTGTTAGAGGTCTTGTATCAACGCCTCATGACGACCATGGATAACATGGGTAAATCGTTTGAAGTACTTTTCACGAATGATGGCAGTCGTGATCGTTCAGCTGAAATCCTCAACGAAATGCAGCAACGCCGCCCGAAAGAAGTTCGTGTGATTCATTTCAATGGTAACTTTGGCCAGCACATGGCGATTATGGCTGGCTTTGAGAATGTCCGCGGAGAAATCATCATTACACTGGATGCAGATTGTCAAAATCCACCAGAAGAAATCCCCAAGCTCGTGGAACTCATGGAAAAAGGCCACGATGTTGTCGGTGGTTACCGCATGGATAGACAAGATAAAGTATGGCGCTTAGTTGTGTCTAAATGTCATAATATTTTCCGCAAGTGGATTGCCCCTAAAATAGAAATGAAAGATGAAGGCTGCATGTTACGCGCTTACAGCAAACGTATCGTAGAATTGATGTTATCCAGCAGAGAATCATCAACCTTTATTCCTGCACTTGCCATGTTGTACGCACAAAACCCGGCAGAAGTTGGGGTGAAACATGAAGCACGCGAGCTAGGTGAAACCAGCTACAGCTTTTATAAATTAATCCGTTATAACTTTGACTTAGTCACCAACTTTTCTTTGGTGCCATTGCAAATGTTTACTTTTATCGGCGTGCTTGTCTCGATGTTAAGTACTTTCTTTGTTATTTATTTATTTATTCGACGTTTGTTAATTGGGCCTGAAGCCGAAGGGGTCTTTACTTTGTTTGCGATCGCTTTTTTCCTCATTGGCATTTGCTTAATGGGCTTGGGGATCATCGGTGAATACATTGGACGGATCTACACAGAAGTCCAAGGACGACCGCGCTTTGTGATCAAAGAAATCGTTCAATCTGAAGATTAATTAGACAGGCTTTTCACAAACTGCTATAGTATCGGCACTCAAATTGTATTAAGGAATCACTCGTGAGCAAAAAAATATTAATCCTAGGTGTTAATGGTTTTATTGGTAACGCATTAACTGAACGTATTTTAAATACCACAGACTGGTCGGTCTATGGCATGGATATGGATACCCATAAAATTAATCATTTGCTCGATAACGATCGCTTCCATTTTATTGAGGGTGATATCCTCATTAACAAAGAATGGATTGCTTACCACATTAAAAAATGCGACGTCATTTTACCTTTAGTGGCTATCGCAACCCCAGCCACTTACGTACAAAAACCTTTAAGCGTATTTGAACTCGACTTTGAAGCGAACTTAGAAATTGTACGTCAGTGTGTGCAATATAATAAGCGTGTGCTTTTCCCATCTACCTCTGAAGTCTATGGCATGTGTCAAGACAAACAATTTGATGAAGAAACCAGTACCTTAGTGCAAGGCCCGATTAATAAACCACGCTGGATTTATTCTACGTCTAAACAATTAATGGATCGTGTTATCTTTGCCTACGGCCAAGAAAAAGGGCTTAAATTCACCTTGTTTAGACCATTTAACTGGGTTGGTCCAAAATTAGATAACGTGTTTGAACCCAAAGAAGGTGGTTCACGCGTGGTAACGCAATTCATTAGTAACATCTTACACGGTAAAGACATTAATTTAGTCGGTGGCGGAAAACAACGCCGCAGCTTTACCGACATCGAAGATGGCATTGGCGCCTTAATGAAAATCATTGAAAACAAAGATGGTTGTGCTGACGGACGTATATTCAATATCGGTAATCCTGACAGCGATTACTCAATCCGTGAATTGGCTGAAATGATTTTGGCACAAGTTCAACATTATCCAAACTACGCAGAACAAGCGAAGAAAACTAACTTGGTCGATGTAGACGCTGCCAAATACTACGGCGAAGGTTATCAAGATGTCGATGCACGCGTACCTTCCATTGAAAATGCGAAGAAATATTTGGATTGGGCACCAACAATTGATTTAGCTACCTCATTAAAACGCACACTCGATTTTCATTTGGCTGAGCCAAAAGAACTAAACGAAGCATCAACAACAGAAACTGCGTAAAAGGCACTTATGCGCAACTCAGCAGGCAAAATTCTTTCGATCCACGAACGCTTTCGTGGATTTTTGCCTGTGGTTGTGGATGTCGAAACTGGCGGTTTTGATGCTAGCCGTGATGCCTTACTAGAAGTCGCTGCCGTCATACTCACCATTGATGAAGACGGCAAGCTTGTGCCTAAAGAAACTGTACATCATCACATTGAACCTTTTCCCGGTGCACACATGGCGCAAGAATCTTTAGAGGTCACTGGCATCAAGCCCTTTAATCCTTTTCGTTTTGCCCTGGAAGAGAAAAAAGGTTTGTCATCGGTATTTGATACGGTACGAAAAGAATTAGGTGCCACACGCTGCCAACGCGCAGTGTTGGTGGGACATAACGCCACCTTTGATTTAAGCTTTATGCAGGCTGCTGTCGCACGCTGTAAGATAAAGAAAGATCCCTTCCACCACTTTACGACATTTGATACGGCGGCCTTAAGCGCCCTCGCCTTCGGTCAAACTGTTTTAGCCCGCGCATTGAAATGTGCTGGCATTCCTTTTGATCTGAACGAAGCCCACTCTGCCCTCTACGATGCAGAAAAAACAGCTGAACTCTTTTGCTATATCGTCAATCGATGGCATGACTTAGGGGGTTGGATGCCAGGCTAGCAGCTATACCGGTTACCTCCCCCCTTGTCATCCCGCACTTGATGCGGGATCTCCGTCTATCTTCACCTGAAACTATGTTCAATCTGCGACTTACGTAACTCAAGTTCTCCAACTAACTTAATCACTTGTTTAGCATGGTTTGTTTCGAAAAAGTGGGGAGATCGACACTTGTTCACAGCATTTGAAAGTCTCCTGCTCGCTTTAACTTGATGTGCTCTCATCCCGATAAAACTTGGCTTATCCGTATCTTCATCACCAGGCATAACCGGCATAACCGCATCGATATCAACTGTTGGCTTCCGCCAATCTTCCTCGATCAGCATACCTTCTGCCATGTAAGCCACCATCTCATCCTGTTTCGTCTTAAACTGCTGAAGCGCTTCATGTATTGCAGCGACACCAGGCTCATAAGCAACTAACAGCTGGACCGCAGCACTTAAAAGTAATTGATATTGGTTAAGTAATTCAAATTGCTTACGTAGAGCAGGAGTGTTTACACAACTGAGTATCTTGGTCTTATCTTCAGCCGATCTAAAGAATGCTAGCTCGTAACAATTCTCTCGGCGCATCCTAAACAATGCCTGATCCCATTCCCAGTAATTAACATGCTCAAGCTTGTAGGCCTGAATATGCACATAAACAGGAATTTTATATTCCCTAGTCCTTGTTTCTCTATCTCTTCCACCACCTACTGTATATTCTTCTTCACCAATTTGATGCCCAAAAGTGGTTTTGAAAGACAAGCCTCCCGGATAATCCAGTCCATCCAACTTGCGCAAAGTTACTTGCCTTTCTGTGGAAGCACTTCCAATACTAAAAAAAGAATAACTGTCATTAACTAATACATCATCCTGACTTAATTGAAATTCATCACTAAACGTAAACAGCCTATCCTGCATCCGCCTTTTAACAAATGCATCATCCTTCGTCCATATTTTTTTAACGTCAAAGTCCCGTGTTCTAGGCAAATAACTGGAAATCTTACCAGGATGTCCATGGCCATTCAGCAAATCACTTCTGAATTTCAACATTCTATCTCGGAACCACTGCAAGCCCAAACCTTCATCTTGATCATCCTTATAAGAATGATTTCTATATGCATCCACAATTTTTGCATACTCAGAAACAAATCTATTAGCTAGTTTAGCAATTAACTGAGTACCAGCCAGACGATTTAACTGCCCTAATGTATGATTAGCTAAATGCATGTTCAGATTAACCGCATTAATAACCGCGTGTTTTCCCACTTCATCTAGGTAAGCCTGCATCATGTTTTGTCGCATTAAAGAATGAAAGAAGAATAGTTGTGCCTTTACCCCATCTACCCAGATGGGTAGATTTACAATCGCAAACGAAACAGAACCATCGGAATCATTCCGCTCATGCCTCTCAAAAAAACTTTTCCCTGGCTCACCTGATCGTAGTCCCAACATACTTTCTGCATACCTAAAAAGTAAATCTGCTGTATGAAGAAGCCCTCTTGCATAATCAGGTTTATTTTCACCAATAATAGAACGCGTCTTTAATAAGGTATAAAACCTCGAAACATCATCATTAGGTTCTGTCGCAGCCAACACAGACTGTAAGCGAGCAAGATCCTGAGTAAAAACATTCCATGTTCGATGCATCGCTTCTGCATCTTTAGCATCTATCTTGTCTCCATTTTTCAGTGCTCGGTTAAACGTATAAAAATCAGTAAACATCCTACGATTTTCATCATTAACAATAGCTGTTAAACGTGATTCATGACGGACATGCTGATGAAGCTCTTGCACCTCAATATAAATAGCGGCTGACAATCTTGTTAGATGGTTTATACGCTGACTAATATCTTCAAGCTGATCACCTAGATGATAAATAGCACTGAGAATTATTTGCTGATTTTTCTTAATATCATGCAATTCTTCCTTCAAAAGGTTAAATTGTTTAAACATATAATTAAATATTTGTTGCTCTGCGGATTGCCCCCTCTTTGGCTTACCTTGCATCATCGCTAAAACGCTACCTCCTAAGCCTGCAATACCTTGAATCGTTCCCGCACCAGAATAAATCAGCGCAATCGATACACCAGCTTGAATTAAATGCTCCCCATAAAACTCCAGATCCGAAGCAAATTTATCATTACCAGTTGCACGCGCTAGTAGTGAAACGGCTCTAATGCCGTAGCGGGCCCACTGTTCAGCTTCGCTTACCGTAGATTGGAAATCCAGCAAGTGCTCTTTTGCATCTTCTAAATCAGCCTTAGCTTGCATCACTTCTCGAGCAGAGAAGTCTCCATCACTTGCCTCTAGTGCCTTATCATATTTTTTTTGTTTATTTTCAAGATCCTGGGCTAGTGAAACGCTGGTTTCCCTGACTTTATGTACGTGCTCATTTGCAGAAACAGTCGTCAAATAAAAAGCACCATCTCCACTTTTTAGCGCTTCAAGTTCGGTATTTTTTGTAGAATCATCTTGTCCATCTAGCATTCGTCTAACCGAGTCCACAATCTCTTCATTAGATTGGCCTGTTGGATTTAAATGTCCTTTAATTGCTGAGATAGCTTCCCCGGAAAGCAGAATATCTTTGAAGGGCATTACTTCTGTCTTCAGCGCAGTGGCATTATGCATTGCACGGTTTTTTACGTCTCTGGCATAGTCTGAGTCTAAGACTTCCTCATACATTCTATCTGGCTCATTATTCTGTAATGCCTTCTTTAGCTTCCCAAACTCCATTAGTTTAGGTCTACCTAGATTAAACGCCATGTCCACCAAAACAATTTGTCGAGCAGAAGAAAGTTGGTCAAAACCATCGAAGAAATGTTTAGCATCCTCAATCGCTGTTTCTACATTGCTTTTGAAGAGCCCCCTAAGCTGTGTTCGTTCTACAGGAATCTCACCTCGCATAAAGCTTTCAAACTTCTCTCCAAACAGATCTCTAAGTTTTTGGTTGTTCCTTGCTTCTCTGAGATTAATTCCTACACCAACAGTAGGAATACCTTTCGTATCCTCGTAAACATACAGTCTATTCCCTTCATGTTTTTCTATGTATTGCATACATGCTTCTAAATCCTTCATGGCACTCTTCCCTCTCTGGTTTAACGCTAGAACAACATGTCATTCTAAGAATATATAAGCTTATGAGGAATGGTGATAAACCACTATAATTGAATCAAGAGCATAAAAAAAAACAATTACTCATCCTCTTAAGCAATGTTACAATCGATGACATGAGCTTGGTGGTTGGGCTGTTTGAGACTCATCGCGCTAACGGTATAGATTTTAGTAAGGACAGACTGCCAAAATATATTATTCGCTAAGCTGCTTTGCCATTGTCATCATTTGTTTTTCTTGCGCATCCAGCACAGATTTAGTCAGTGGAAATCCATCTTTTAAGATTTTCCATGCTGACACAGTAGCATCAATGGTTTCATCGGTTATTGCGAGCACTTGTTTTTCACTCATTTCAGATTTTTTAGCGAAGTGTTTTACTGTTTCACGATTTAAATTAGCAAACTTTTTTTCCTTGCCGAAACTTAATGCTAAGGATTCATTTTCCATGTAGAGATGTGTAGCGACATAATCATAGGCCGGTGCCAACACCGCACTTCTTGTGTCAGGATAAATGAAAGACCAATTTTTTAGATGCATATCACCGTTACCGATTAATATATTAAACACTAAACGTTTTACAAACTCATTAGCCACCGTCTCACTTAGGTTCTTTAGCAACATATTAGTAATATTACTGTAACTCACGCCGTCATATTTTTTATGTGGATAAACCCCATAAACTTGCGCAAGATCTTCTGAATGAATGCGCGTGCCTTCTGTGCGATCATAGCGTTTTGTTATCAAGGCTTTACCCTGCATTGTGCTTGCAAATTTAGGTAGACTAGAAATTTCTTTCATATCAATCAATGAAATCTCAGGAATTTCAATATTAATAGCCTTTGCCAACATCAACATAGAAAATTCATTTTCTGGTACATTTTGGAATCTCATCGAAGGTAATTTAACAACCCAATCACCACCCTCTCCGTGTGCCGGTATCGTTAAACCACCACTCGGTTCAAGTAGTACAGAAAACTTCAGTTGAACTCCCGCAAGAGAAAACTTAAGTATATTTGCTTCGGGCTCATCAATTTTCCGTAAAGATTCCTTGGAGTCTACTAAGTAAGGTGGCATTTCCATGGGAACCAATCTAATTGCACCAGGCAAGTCATCACCAAGCAATGCCAGCAAGTCAAATTCTTTTATTGGCTTTATATTCGCTTGTTTCGCAAGATACTCACGAAGATGCCCCTCAGGTAACAAGTTAGAAAAGAATGCTGGTGCACGTGTTTGCGTTGTTTTTGTTGATGGAATTAACGCATGAAGCGCATCATAAAAAGAATAGCTTAAGGTCGGACGCTGATGATCGGCTAAGTAAGCATCATGAAACTGAAAGACAATACGATCACCTGGCAAACGCGTTAACGTTCCCACGGGATATTCATTTAGCTGTACTGCCAATGCCGAAAAGTCATGCATCGTCGTCATCCTCATCAAGCTGCCACAACGGTTGACGCGTATCCTCTCCATTAATGATGGCAGTAATACCTCGCTCCAAAATACGTGGCACCAACATCACCTCATAACCCATGGCATGTGCAAATTCTTGTAGCGTCGATAAACGTACATCTGTTTTAGCCGATTCAATTTTAGAAATATGACTTTGTGGGATACGTAGTCGTTGACTCAGGCTCTGCTGTGAAATCCCCTGCTGCTTACGCAATTGCTGTAATTGTTGAATAAGATCACCCATAAATATATACCTTAACCTATATTCCCAACCAAATTATAGGTTAAAACATATATATCGGCAAGTTGAGGCGCAGAAAACACAAGTTGACTATTTTTATCCCATTTCTGGTCGCTCAGGAGAAACAGGCTAAATATTTATCTACCATCATAGGCATCCCGAGATAAAGCGCTTCTGCTGTCAGCGCATGACCAATGGATACTTCTTCAGGGTGGATTAGTTGAATCACTGTCTCTGTGTTTTGTAAATTTAAGTCGTGACCCAAGTGTACGCGCAAGCCGTGTTCACGTGCACGATCTGCGGCACGCTTTAGTTGGTCAAGCTCGGTTTGATACTCGCCTTTTTCAAAAGCAATGGCATACCACTTCGTATGAAATTCTACAGCATCTACGCCCATCTTGGCAGCGTAATCTACTGCATCGCAATCTGCTTCTAAAAACAAACTGATGCGTGTTTTTTTATGTGTAAAGAAAGCGATAGCTGCCGCTAGATCATCATTTCTTTCATCGACTTCCCAGCCACGCGTCGTGGTAATTTGTCCTTTGGCATCAGGCACAATCGTAAATTGATGAACATTCTCTTCTAAAAGTACATCCATCAATTCTTGCCGCAAACTGCCTTCAATGTTTAGCTCGATGCGATCGTTTTGTATGCCGTCTAGCTGATTTAAGGCATGTACATCGGATAGTTTTGCATGCGGCTCGCCTTCACGCGGATGAATGGTAATACCATCACAGCCCGCTGCAATCAGGGATTTGGCCATCTCACACAGATCGGGCAAGCCTTCCCCGCGTGAGTTACGGACTAACGCCACTTTATTTAAGTTCACACTAAAGTTGGTTTTCATAAAAGTTCCTTGTATTGTTCATATAGTTGATTAAGCAATTGCGCTACAGTGATGTTTGATGTGATTTTTGAAATACCAGTGCCACACCATAAGGACATCAAGGCTGTTTTACCCTGTTTTGCAGCGGATTTTCTGATGGGCGCACTCAGGGCATTGGTTATCGGGTAGTCCGGAATCACATCCACTTCATTTTCAATGTATTTCACAAAATCCGTGTATAATCCTCTCGCCCACTTACCAGAATAAGCTTTCGTTAAAACAGTCTGCTCCCCTTTTTTATTTTTAGCCTCACGCAAAGCCGTTTTATAAAAAGGATTAGCCCCACTTTCTTGCGTAGTTAAAAACGCTGTGCCCATTTGCACGGCCGCTGCGCCAAATTGCTTTGCTATTAAAATATCTTCCCCAGTCATGATAGCACCTGATGCAATCACAGGAATAGTAGAGATAGCGACAATCTCAGTGAGCAGTGCCATTGTTTTTTTGCGATGATTTTCATTCATCTCAGAAAAACCACCCTGATGGCCTCCCGCATCAACGCCTTGAGCAACAATCGCATCGACACCTAAGTCCATGAGTGCTTTTGCATCTGCGATTGTATTCGCTGTACCAACTAAATAGGTGCCCTGAGCCTTAAACTTTCTCACCATCGCTTTTGGTAACAAGCCGAACGTAAAACTCACGACAGGTATTTTTTCTGTTAACAGTATATCAACGATTTCAGCAAGATTATCTTGAGGAAGCGCAGGAAGAAGAGGGGCAGTTTCTTCGGGTAAACTCAACTGCTGTCTGAAGTGGTTTAAAGCTAATTGGTATTGTTCGATCGCTACTTTATCAATCATAGGTCGATTGGGAATAAAAACATTCACGGCAAATGGTCGCTCGGTTAGCTTCTTTATGGCAGCGATACCTGAGATAATTTGTTCAGCGCTTAAATAGCCTGTGGCAAAGGATCCTAAGCCACCAGCATTCGACACCGCAGCCACTAATTCAGGCGTTGTCACACCGCCAGCCATCGGCGCTTGGATAATGGCAGGATCGCGTAACCGTAAAGTTGATAAAAAATGCCCTGGATTATTTTTCATTAAAAGCCCCTCATTGTCATTCCAGAATTTGCAAAGCAAATGTCTGGAATCTAGATCCCAGACAATCGCTACGCGATTTCTGGGATGACAGCCTAGCTGTACTACACGGTTTCTGGCATAACAAATGATGACAACGTGCCCCTATTTTTGTCATTCCAGAATTTGCAAAGCAAATGTCTGGAATCTAGATCCCAGACAATCGCTACGCGATTTCTGGGATGACAGCCTAGGTGTTCTACACGGTTTCTGGCATAACAAATGATAACAACGTGCCCCTGTTTTTGTCATTCCAGAATTTGCAAAGCAAATGTCTGGAATCTAGATCCCAGACAATCGCTACGCGATTTCTGGGATGACAGCCTAGCTGTACTACACGGTTTCTAGGATGACAGCCTAACAGATCTATGCAGTTTCTGGAATAATGAGGAAGAATTAAAACATATTTAATTGATCATAAAAATCTATCCAATCTGGATTAATCGTATTAATTAAATTTTCTTTCCAGCTTCTTTCCCATTTTTTCAACATTTTCTCTCTGAAAATAGCAACCCCAACATCATCATGCTCTTCAAAATAAATTAACTTTGTACAATTGTATTTTTTTGTAAATCCAGGAACTAATTTATTTCGGTGTTGGTATGATCTTAAAACTAAATCACTTGTCATTCCAATATACAGCACAGTATGACGTTTGTTTGTTAATATATAAACATAGTAGGTTCTCATTCTGACAGTATATATAGGAATTAATGAGTAATTATGTAGGTTATTTCTTGTCATTCCATAATTTGTGTAACAAATGTCTGGAATCTAGATCCCAGACATTTTCCTTCGGAAAATTCTGGGATGACAGACTGAGTCACCTTCGGAAAATTCTGGGATGACAGACTGACTCACCTTCGGAAAATTCTGGGATGACAGGCTGATTCACCTTCGGAAAATTCTGGGATGACAGACTGACTCACCTTCGGAAAATTCTGGGATGACAGACTGACTCACCTTCAGAAAATTCTGGGATGACAGGCTGATTCACCTTCGGAAAATTCTGGGATGACAGACTGACTCACCTTCAGAAAATTCTGGGATGACAGGCTGATTCACCTTCAGAAAATTCTGGGATGACAGGCTGACTCACCTTCGGAAAATTCTGGGTCAAGTGGTTGTGATTTTACCGGTTTCGTGCCAATATCATACCATATTTAAACAATTGTTGATCTTCATGAATACACCGTGGAAAAAAGCGAGTCATCTCGCACAAAAAGCGTGTTCACCATTAGCAGGGTTGATGGCCCAGCATGAAGATATTGCATTCTTACGACCTATTTTAACCAAAGCATTAACGGATGAAGAAAAATCCCATGTTTGGATCATGAACGTACGGAAACATGTTTTAGTATTAGGTGTTGCTAACAGTGCTTGGTTAACGAAAATGCGTTACCGCAAAGTCGACTTACTCTCTGCATTACGAGCAGCGTATCCTAAGTTAAAAAATATCGATCTAAAGATTGATCTTCAAACACCTAAAACAAATGATAAACCGCGATTTGCACCACGCCCTACCTTGCAAGAAAACACTTTAGAAGACATTGAAGAAAAAGCGATGGCGCTCAAAGCGCCACACCTTAAAAAAGCCTTGTTCAAACTCATTACCCACTTACGTTCAAAACGCAGCGAATAAACCAACAACAAAGACTAAGCCTGCGATCAGATAAGTCGTTTTATCTTTTAGTGCAAAAACAATAGGGTCATCATGCACTTGATCTCGATTTGCTAACATCCAAATACGTGAAACCCAGTAAATTAACAATGGACACATCGCATACAAGAAATTCGGATGCGCATACAACATGGCCGCCTTTTGTGAACTTAAATACAGCGCCAAAATTAATACCGACAAATACCCTGCACACACACCAAACTGATGCAGCATGCTGATATCTTCCCCAATATATCCTCTGCCATTTAATACGCTATTGCCCCGTTGCATCGTATCTTTTAGTTCAACGTAACGCTTTAGAAATGCAAGTCCGGTAAAGAAACTCAAAGAAAAAAGAATCAACCAATGCGAATACGGTTTCGCTAAGATAGCCGCACCGGCAAATAAACGTAGAGTATAAAGCATGGACAACGCAAGCACATCAACTAACATCACTTGCTTTAATCGAAACGAATACAACAAGGTTAAGACATAATAAGCGGCTAACACCCATGTGAACGCAGCGGGTAGCGTTGATGCCAGAACAGTTGAAACAAACAATAACCCTAAAAATAAAGCGATCCCCATCGAGATACTTAATT
This sequence comes from marine bacterium B5-7, assembly GCA_021604705.1. NCBI lineage: Bacteria > Pseudomonadati > Pseudomonadota > Gammaproteobacteria > marine bacterium B5-7. Next base: position 86,724 of record BQJM01000002.1, read on the forward strand.
GTCCTGAAGCAAATCCTCGTTTAGATTTTCGTGGATGACGACGATCAACATCCAAATCCAACAAATCATTGAACACATACACGCTGGATGCTAACAAACAAAAGCTTACAAACCCAACACAAGTGTGCGTCCACGTTACTGTATTCGTCAGCTGATGTGCCAACAACATGGGTAAAAACAGCAATATGTTTTTTGCATACTGATGAACGCGAATCGTTTTTAAAAAAACTTTCCAGCTAAACGCATCGGTTTCGATTACACTAATGTCTGGCAGACTTCGCAAAAAACCGGGCTTTTTAGGCCCTTTTTGACAAATAATACTTTGCCTTGCCGCCTTCCACACCGGCACATCACTGGCATCGTTACCGATATAATCAAATTTTTTCTCACCGAAGCGCAACAACAATGCATCACGTTTCTTTTCACCGCGCATATTATAATTTTCTGTAGTCGCCATGACATCATCAAAACATTGCAAGTGCACCGCAATTTTTTGTGCGATGGTGATATACGACCCGGTAACTAAAATTAATTCTTTGCCGCGTTCCTTTTGTTCTTTCAACCAAGTTAATAATGGCAGGTTAAATGGTAAGCTGTCGATGGGTAGATCAACGCGTGCATCCAATTGTCGCTTAAGATATTCTCGCCCACGGAAGAACCAGAATGGGAGCAGAAACAGCATCCATGGCTGACGCTTTAACAACAGCAGCAGTTGCTCATGTACGGTATCAGTGAGTAAAAGTGTGCCATCTAAATCAACACAGAGCGGGGTCGACATATCTTATTCCTTTATCTAAATACGTAGGCGACTATTATACCGTCTATCCATGAAGAAAGCGTCAATCTCTTACAAGCTGTCAAATTGATATTTACTCTTCTTGATATTATGCTAGATATCCAAAAGTGTATTCTTTTATTCAATTAACTTTGATGCGCTGTTCGGGTTGAAAAAGGGTTTCATTCAAGCTAAGCTTGTTCTATCCAAACCCGCCACGCCTCTCAACGATGCGGACCTCGGCGGGTTATTTTTATGTCTAATCGGATCTACAACAAAGCTGCGCTAACAGTACCCCAGCAAATCACGTTACTTAGTGATCGAGGACTTACATTAACTCCTGACTCTACTGAGTCTCGCTTGAACTTAGTTAGCCTGCATCGCTTAAAAGATTATTGCCTTCCTTTTGAATTAAACAAGAAAACACATCAGTTTAAAGTGGGCACTACGTTCGAAGATATTTGGTTTCTTTATATTTTTGATCGTGAATTACGCCTCCTTGTATTAGATATCATTGAGCGCATTGAAGTTGCTTTACGTACAACAATGGGAAACTATCTTTCTGTAAAATATACGCCACATTGGTCTTTAGATGACAACCTATTTAAACATACATGGACAAAGGAAAAAGACCCCCGAAAAAACTCACAAAAAACTATTTTTTTATCCGAGGTAAAAAGCATTTGTAGAAACAAACATTTTCATTCAAGCATTGAAAAGTTTTATGAAAAATATACTTCAAACACGTACCTCCCTAGTTGGATTGTCCTCGAACATTTATCATTTGGAAAATGCACAAGTCTCTTTCGAAATTTACGATCAAACAAAAATAAATTTTCCATTAGCCAACGATTTGGTTTTCATTACAGCATCCTAGAGTCTTCACTCGAATCCATACGGTATACTCGAAACTTATGCGCACATCACTCGAGACTATGGGACCGATGGTTTGTTTACAAGCCAAAAAAACTAAAGGAACTTCAAGCAAAACACTGCATTCCAGGCACGCTAAAAGAACAACTTACCCTATTAGATTTATTGACAAAAAATATTGTACCCAGCTCAAGCTGGAAAAACCGCCTGTTCGAATTGTTCTCAAAATATGAGCTATCTATTTTATTTGAACGAATGGGTTTTATTCATGCCTGGAAAAAAGATCTTTTCTGGTAGACGCGAGATGTGACTTTTCCACAAATTCTGTGGATAGTTGTGTGAAAAGATCCGGTATGCCTGTGAAAAGATGAGGATAACTATGAATAACTCACACAAGGATTTATAATGGGATAAGCTAAATCAATAGGTGACATCATGAGTGAATCAATTTCTTATCAAACTGATAGTCAGGGTATCTGTGAGTTACGTTTGAATCGTGCAGAAAAATTAAACGCACTCAATGCACAAATGATACACGACTTACTGCACGCCTTAGAAAATATCCAAAAAGATGACGCCATTAAGATCGTAAAACTCACCGCCGCTGGCAAACATTTTTGTGCCGGCGCTGATTTATCAGACATGCAAAGCATGATCAATGCCACAGAACAAGAAAACATCGCAGATAGCGAGCAATTGGCCAAGCTCATGCATGCCCTCTTCTCGCTTAAGCAACCCACTATCGCTGTGGCACAAGGTGTGACGTACGGCGGAGGCCTAGGTTTACTCGCGTGCTGTGATGTCGTGTTTGCAGCCAGCGATGCACGCTTTTGTTTTTCAGAAGTGAAGCTCGGTTTAATCCCTGCGGTCATCAGTCCCTACGTGATCAATGCCATCGGTGAACGTCAAGCGAAACGTTACTTTTTAAGTGCCGAACGTTTTGATGCAAACGACGCACAACAACTAGGTTTGGTGCACGAATCTGTTGCTAGTAATCAACTAGAAACCGCTGCACAAACCTTTGTAGAAACTCTCTTAGCAAATGGCTCCCATGCCATGCAAGCCGTAAAACACTTATGTAATACCGTGCGCGGACAGGCATTTGGAGATACGCTCAACACGCAAACAGCGGCCCTTATTGCCAAAGCACGTGTCAGTGAGGAAGCGCAATCGCGATTAAAAGCTTTTTTGAAGAAGTAGCGACAGTTGGAGGCCCCGCGTCAAGCGCGGGGTGACGGCAGAAAGATTAATTCTCGGAGAAAATCGGCTCAGCATATGATAACGGTGCTTTCTTCACATCGTCAAAAGAAACCGTTTCCCAAGCTGCTTCATCAGCAAGTAATGTTCGCAACAATTGATTATTGAGCGCGTGACCAGATTTATAACCGGTAAACTCACCAATCAAACTATGCCCTAACAAGTACAAATCACCAATTGCGTCCAAGATTTTATGCTTAACGAGTTCGTCCTCGTAACGCAAACCATCTTCATTTAAGACTTTATAGTCATCAATCGCAATCGTGTTATCCAGACTGCAACCTAAACCAAGATTTTGTTTCTGTAACATTTCAAAGTCAGACATAAAACCAAATGTCCGTGCGCGCGAAACCTCTTTAATATAAGCGGTTTTTGAAAAATCGACCGACGCTTCTTTGATGCTGTCAGAAAAATAAGGATGCTTGAAGTCAATTTTAAAATTAACTTTAAAGCCATTGTAAGGTGCTAAGATCGCAACCTTATCGCCGTCACGCACTTCTACTTTGCGCTTGATACGAATAAATTTCTTCAGTGCATTTTGCTCTTCAATACCTGCTGACTGAATCAGAAATGCATACGGACCAGCACTTCCATCCATAATAGGCACTTCTGAATCACTCACCTCAACGTAAGCATTGTCGATGCCCAAACCCGACATGGCAGAGAGTAAATGCTCTACCGTAGAAATAGAGACACCATCTCTCGTTAATGAGGTTGATAAACGCGTATCGCCCACATTAGTCGCTAATGCAGGAATAGAAACTGAGGGTTCTAAATCTGAGCGTGTGAAAATGATACCGGTGTTTGCGGGTGCTGGTGAAAGGCTGAGAACCACCTTCTTGCCACTATGTACCCCGATGCCCGTCGCTTTGATCGGGTGCTTTAAGGTTCGTTGTCTAAGCATGATAAAAAAATAACCTATTTGTTCAGGCGTATTACTCTATTGTAGCAAATAATACCCACGCCTGTCATCTGTTTTATTATTATTCAGGATTTCAGGGAAATGCCGGCTCGAAAGCCGGCATAACACAGCCCTTTTCTACGCGTCTTCGTCTTCTGTTTCACGTTTACGCAAAAATGCCGGAATTTCTAAGTAATCCAACTCATCAATAGCCTGGGTTGTCGCTGGCTTAGCCACCGTCGCCGTGGGCTGTTGAAAACCTGTATTTTCTGTTTTCGCTTGAAATGTAGGCGTCGTCGTTTGAAATCTTGGTACAAACGGTGTTGCCGACATTGTAGGCACAGCAGTCGGAATCTCCGTTCTTACTGCTTCTGTCGGTTGTGTGACGGTTGTTGTCGCCTGTGCCACGGATAAATCCATCTCAGCAGGTTCGCCGCCCAGACCAGTGACCACCACGGTTACACGCAGCTCGTCACTCATTTCACCATCAATAACCGTACCCACAACCACGGTTGCAGTTTCTGATGTGAATGACTTAATCACATCACCCACTTCTTGGAATTCACCAATCGACATATCCAAGCCGCCAGTAATATTCACCAACACACCTTTCGCGCCAGTTAAATTGATGTCATCTAATAATGGACTTCTAACCGCAGCTTCTGCCGCATCGCGCGCACGATTTTCACCGGTACCTACACCAGTACCCATCATCGCAAGGCCCATTTCAGACATCACGGTACGCACATCGGCAAAATCAACGTTGATCAAACCAGGGCGTGTAATTAAATCTGCAATCCCCTGCACAGCACCCAACAAAACATTGTTTGCTGATTTAAATGCATTTAACAGCGTGATGTTTTTACCCAGCACTGTCAGCAACTTATCATTTGGAATTGTAATTAAAGAGTCAACCTGTTGCTTCAAGGCTTCGATACCTTTATCTGCAACAGCCATACGTTTACGACCTTCAAAGCTAAATGGCTTTGTCACAATTGCAACAGTCAAAATACCCATTTTCTTCGCAACATCAGCAACCACCGGCGCAGCACCTGTACCTGTGCCACCGCCCATACCAGCAGTAATGAACACCATATCAGCGCCCTGCAAGGTTTGCTGAATGCGTTCACGATCTTCTTCTGCTGAAATGCGACCAATCTCTGGATCTGCACCCGCACCCAAACCTTTCGTGCCTAATTGTAATAGCGTTTTCGCAGAAGATTTTTTCAACGCTTGTGCATCAGTATTTGCGCAGATAAATTCTACACCCTCGATGTGTTCTTCTACCATGTGCTCAACGGCATTACCGCCACCACCACCAACACCAATCACTTTAATGACAGCATCTTCTACGCTTGTATCAGTTAACTGAAACATTTATATCTCCTTCCTATACGTTCTCGCTATTACCACGAAGTTTGAAACCATTGTCGCATTTTGCTAAACAATCCTGATTTTGATGATGACAACCGTACACCACCCATGTCTTGTTGTTGCTTGGCATACAGCAACAAACCAATTCCTGTCGCTAAGGCAGGGTTAGTAATAACCTCTGGCGCCCCTTCCACCGATTTGGGCTCCCCTAAACGCACTGGCATTTTAAAAACAGATTCAGCAAGCGCTAGCGCGCCTGGCACACTAGCCCCACCGCCGGTCAGTACAATACCTGCTGATAATTGATCAGCAAAGCCTTCTTTTACCAAACGTTGCTGAATCAATTCAAATAATTCTTCATAACGCGCGGTAATCACTTCCGACACGTATTTTTTCGCGATTTGTTGCCCAGGTCTATCCGAGAAACCAGGGATTTCAATATGCGCATCGCCATTGGTTAACGCAGGTTTCAAACAAGCAAATTGTCGCTTAACCAATTCCGCTGCATGCACTGGCGTACGCAATGCAACCGCAATATCATTCGTCGCTTGGTCACCAGCAATGGGGACAACAGCAGAGTGACGAATAGCACCTTGCGTAAACACAGCAATGTCCGTCGTGCCGCCACCGATATCTACCAAACACACACCTAATTCTTTTTCGTCTTCGTTTAAAACGGCATGGCTAGATGCAAGTGGTTGTAAAATAATATCGAGCACATCTAGTCCGCGACGCTGCACGCAGTTCACAATATTTTGCGCTGCACTCACTGCACCCGTCACCATATGCACTTTTGCTTCTAAGCGCACACCGGACATGCCAATCGGATCACGAATACCCGATTGGTTATCGATAATAAATTCTTGCGGTAAAATATGTAGGATACGTTGATCCGCAGGCACAGCCACTGCTTTCGCGGCATCAATCACGCGATCAATGTCTGCTTGCGTCACTTCATGCTCTTTAATCGCCACAATACCGTGGGAATTAAAGCTTTTAATGTGACTACCGGCGATACCCGTGTAAACAGATTTAACTTCACAGCCCGCCATCATTTCCGCTTGCTCAACGGCACTGCTGATAGAGTTGACTGTTGATTCGATGTTAACAACCACACCGCGCTTTAAACCTTCCGAGGCATGCGAGCCCACACCAATAATTTCGATTTGATCATGTGCGTTGATTTCACCGATGATCGCCACCACTTTCGAGGTACCGATATCTAAACCAACCACAAATTGTCTTTCCTGTTTTTTAGCCATTGCTTTTCTCTATTTCCATTTAACTGCTAAACCATGATTGTAACGCAAGTCTACACTTGCAACGTTCTTCGCGCGTTTTTGTAATAAGTCGGGATAGACGCTCACAAAACGATTTAAAGCTTGCTGGGCATCTGCTCGCCCAAGCTTCGCGAGCATACCATTATTCAAACGCAAAACCCAGCTGCCATCGTGTTGCATTTGTAGCTGTGTTATATGCAAATGCAACGGCTGTAATTGCTGATTACTCTTGCGATACATCGCAAATACATTTTCTACCTTGTCCGATGGACCCTGCAACGCAGGCAATGTTTTATCGGCATGTTGATCATCCGGTGTAAACACATCACCACCTGAATTCAAAAAACTTTTTTTATTCCAACGTACAACGGGTTGCTGCTCTTGCACTGCAATCCACACTTGACCAGGCCAAACGCGACGCACCACCACATCAGCCACCCATGGACGTTTCAGTAATTGCGCCTTAATACCATGCACATCGACTTGAAAAAATCCGTCAGACACATACGGCATCACCGTTTCTTGTATCCAGGATTGCGGAACATGTGTGAGCTGACCACGGATCAACACACGCTGAATAAGAAAACGATGATGGGTATTTAAGATAAGAAGCACGCTGAGTAAAAAACACGCGACGAGCGTCCAGCCGCTCCAGCGACGTGCAAACAGACTAAATTGTTTAACGTTTTCCATGCTTCCGAAGGCTTCCATGCAAGAGTTAAAGTAGCACTTTAAGTGTTGAGGTATTATTTTTGCATACTTAAAGCGACTTCTCAAGACTTAAACAGAAAAAAAAGAAACAGTTGGTCCATTAGTTAGTCACTAATATTAAGGCTTGTTTGTTTTTGCTGCTGACGCTGGCTTTCTTCCAACGCCAAGTCGATGAGTTGCGTGCAAAGCTCAGTAAAAGAAATGCCCTGCTCTGCCCACAAACGCGGAAACAAGCTGATAGAAGTAAAACCAGGAATCGTATTAATCTCAGACACAAAAACTTCTTGATCGGTATCACACAACAAAAAATCTACACGCGCATAACCTGTACAACCCGTGGCCTCAAATGCTTGTACCGCCAAGTGGGCCATTTTTTTAGAGAGAAAAGCTGGCAGATCAGCTGGCACCTTTAGCTGAGTTTCAGCAGATACATACTTCGCATCAAAATCGTAAAACTCACCTGGGCTAATAATTTCTCCAGGGCCTGAAGCTTGCACCGCACTATTCCCCATGACACTCACTTCAATGTCACGAGAATGCTCAACCCCCTGTTCGATGATCACATGATCATCATAGGAAAATGCCTGCTCAATGGCATCAGCAACTTCAGCGGGACCGTTTACTTTCACAATCCCAATGCTTGATCCCAAGTTGACAGGCTTAATGAACCAAGGGTAATTTAATTTTTTCTCGCACGCCGCAATCACATTGACGGCATGCGCCTCCCACTGCGATTGTGTCACCGCCACAAATGGCACCACGGGCAAACCTGCATCTCGGAAGATCCGCTTAGAGGTCACTTTATCCATGCAAATAGCCATCGCCATCACACCGGAACCCACATAGGGTATTTTCGCTAATTCAAGTAAACCTTGAAGCGTGCCATCCTCTCCATTTGTGCCATGCACCATAGGAAACACGAGATCCAATTTCGCCAGCACCTGCAAATTCGTCGCATCAAACAATTGTCCACCATTAGGTTGGGGCAATAAGGTGACACGCGGCTGTAAAAATTTATCTTGCTCTGGCAACTCAGGTGCCGCATGAAACCACTCACCCGCATGCGAGATCCAAATGGGCATCACACTAAAGCGTGCTTGATCGAGATTTTCATAAATCGCTGTCGCTGATTTAATCGAAATATTGTGCTCTGCTGAACACCCACCATATAATAGACCTACCGTTAATCGTGCTGTCACGTGGCTTCTCCTAATATTTTTGCTTCCGCTTGCAAATGAATGCCTGTTTCTTGTTTTACTGTATCTTGAACCATGTGGATCAGGCTTTCAATGTCTGCAGCCAAGGCCGCACCGGTATTAATGATGAAATTCGCGTGTTTTTCCGACACTTGTGCCCCACCTAGCGTTTTACCTTTCAAGCCACAAGCCTCAATCAAACGTGCGGCATAATCCCCTGGCGGATTACGAAAGACGGAACCGCAGCTGCGTAAACCAATCGGTTGCGCATCATTACGTTTTTGTAACAAGGCTTTAATCGCGGTTTTCGCTTCAGCAGAAGTATTGGTTTCAAACTGAAAATCCCCTGCCACAAACCATTCATCTTGACCCAAGCCAATGATATGACGGTACTCCGCATTAAAATGATTAGCTGGATAATGAGAGATTTCACCGCGACGATTAATCGTATCAACGGTGTTTACAAATTTCCAGGTTTCATGCCCAAAAGCACCCGCATTCATGAATAATGCACCGCCGATGGTGCCAGGGATCCCTGCAAAAAATGCCGCATCTGGTTTGTCATGCTTTGCTCCCCACTTTGCCAACTTGGCACAAGGCACACCCGCTTCCACATGGATCCCAGAGGCTGTTTCTGTCATGGCAGACAAACCTTTATGGGTGAGAATCACCAAACCGCGTATTCCCGCATCACGGATCAACACATTACTCCCCAAGCCCAACCAAGTAATTGGCATGTCCGCAGGTGTTTCTTGTAATGCCTCAGAAAGTTCTTCCAGTGAGCGTGGCACCAACACATAATCTGCTGGCCCGCCAACACCCCAGGTAGTAAAACCTGCAAGTGAGCAGTTAGTTTGTAGTTGGGCGTTTTTCATTGTGCACAATAAATTGTTGAACCAAACGAGCAATGCTACCTGCGCCTTGCATTAATAGTACATCGTCAGTTTTTAGTTGGCGAGATAAAACGCTGGGTAATTCATCCGTATTTGAGACCACGATTGGTTCCACGGTGCCTCGTTGACGAATCGCACGCGCCAATGCATGACTATCTGCATGTGGATTATGTGCTTCACCGGCAGGGTGTACATCTAGCAAGACTAATCCATCAACACGTGACAACACCTCAACAAAATCATCAAAACAATCTTCCGTGCGTGTAAAACGATGCGGCTGAAAAACTAATAACAAACGTCGGTCGGGCCACACCGCACGAATCGTTTCTAAAGTCACCCGCACTTCCGTCGGATGATGGCCGTAATCATCAATCAGGGTAACAGGCATATTATCGATACAGGTTTCTACTTGCTGGAAGCGTCGCCCTACCCCTTCAAAACTTTGCAAAGCATGTTGAATAACCGTTTCACTCACACCCGCATGTAGTGCAATCGCAATCGCAGCAAGCGCATTACTCACATTATGCTTTCCTGGTAAATTCAGCTGCACAGCAAACGGCGTACGGTCTTGTGCACGCACATCAAAATGACTCATCGTGCCAAGCTGCACAAAATTAACAGCGCGCACATCGGCTGCTTCGTCAAATCCATAGGTCACCAAGGGCCTAGCAATCTGTGGCAACAGACTACGAATATGCTCATCATCATGGCATAACACAGCTAAACCATCTAAAGGTAATCGCAGTAAAAAATCTAAGAACGTTTGTTTAAGACGAGAAAAATCGCCGTCATATGTACTCATATGCTCGGGCTCGATGTTCGTGACGGCAGCAATCGTTGGAACCAAATGCAAAAAGGATGCATCACTTTCATCTGCTTCAGCCACTAAGTACTCACCATTGCCTAACTTTGCATTGCTACCTGCACTATTTAAAATGCCACCAATCACATAAGTAGGACTTAAACCACCCGCGGATAACAAGGCTGCGGTTAAACCGGTTGTCGTCGTTTTACCGTGCGTTCCCGCAATCGCAATACCTTTTCGTAAGCGCATCAGTTCTGCCAGCATTTCAGCCCGACGCATAATTGGGATTTCAGCGGCTTGCATGGCAACATATTCTGGATTATCTGGCTGAATCGCCGTAGAAATCACGACAACATCTGATGCTAAACCTAATTGGCTAGTATGTCCGATTTCTATCGTTAACCCCAATGCTTGCAAGCGTTTGGTGTTGCCATTCCCTTGCGCATCCGTGCCCGTAATCGTGTAACCTTCACGATGCAATACTTCTGCAATCGCACTCATGCCGACACCACCAATCCCAATAAAGTGTACTTGTTTTATTTTTCTCATTGACGACTCTCACTATCAACCCTTAACACGATGGCGATCACCACGCACATCACCATCAAACTCGACCCACCGTAACTCATGAATGGCAGCGTTAACCCTTTTGTTGGTAGCACGCCAGAGCACACGCCAATATTAATCATCACCTGGAAGGCAATCCACAAAGCGAATCCATAACAACAGAAGGCAGCAAATACTTGATTGATCCTATGCGCTCGGCGTCCAATACGTAAAATACGGTAAACCAAAAAGCTAAATAAACCTAGCACGACCATTTCGCCCACAAACCCTAGCTCTTCGGCCAACACCGCAAACAAAAAGTCGGTATGTGCTTCCGGCAGGTAAAATAATTTTTGAATACTCTCGCCCAAGCCTACACCTGTCCACCCGCCTCGCCCAAAGGCAATCAATGATTGCGTGAGCTGATAACCACTATCAAACTGCCTGGCCCAAGGATTTAAAAACGTGGTTAAGCGCTGTAAGCGATATGGCGAAGAAATCGCAAGCACCGCCATGGCAATCGCCACGATCAACAATAAGCCTGCAAAATGTCGAAACCGCATACCAGCTAAAAACAATAAGCTCAGTGCCGTTGCCATAATCACCACGGTCGCACCAAAATCAGGTTCTAATAGCAGTAATAAGCCCATGACACCAATCAACCCCATAGGCCGTAAGAAACCACCGATAGTCGTAGACACGTCTTTTTGGCGACGAATCAAATAACCCGACATAAATAAAATCATGCACAACTTCACCACTTCAGACACTTGCACATTGATCACTAATAAATTAATCCAACGACGACTACCATTCACACTGCGCCCAATACCTGGGACTAAAACAGCCAGTAGCAAAATGAAACTTACTAAGACTAACCATGGGCTAATCCGTTCCCAGGTTTCCATTTTCACACGCAGCACAACCAAAGCTACGCTGATACCCATGAACAGATACAATAATTGATGAACGGCATAATGAAAGGAGTTGCCATATTGCTTCGCGGAAATCACCATAGATGCCGACGTCACCATCAAGACACCCATAGCCATAATCGCTAACACACTAATGACCAGCCAATGATCAAAGGCTAAAGCGGATGGGCGTTGTGGTGTAAGTTGAGTCATGTGAGCTAATCTTTTTACGTGCGCTCATTGTACGTGGGCATAGATAAGCTGTAAAACTTAGATGATGTTTTTTTTGAACGCATCCCCTCTCACTTCAAAATTAGGGAAGGCGTCAAAGCTAGCACAGGCAGGAGAAAACAGCACGGTTTGCCCAGGCGTGGCCAATGCTTGCGCTTTTTGGATCGCTTGTTCGAGATTTTCCACACGATGTAGCTGAACAGGTAGCTGTACCACTGCAGCAATCTTGTCAGCATCTTCGCCATAAACAATGGCATCACTCACAAATTGAGATAAAATGTCGCTAATTTCTGAAAAATCTTGACCTTTAGCCTGGCCACCAGCTAACCAAATCAGTTTTTGAGGCTGCTGGGCAGCAAAACTTTGAATCGCAGCCACAGCAGCGCCGATATTGGTCCCCTTGGAATCATTGATCCAACGTACGCCATTGACCTCCCCGGCCCATTCACAGCGATGAGGCAAGCCAGGAAAAGCTGTGATAGTCGCTAAGGTGCTGGCTAATGGCAGCGCTAGCGCTTCTGCCATGCATAACACCGCGCAGACATTGGCAGCATTGTGTAAACCGAGGATGCGTAAATCTTTGGTGTTAAGAATTATTTGATTGGCTTGATAAATATAATCAGCATCAAAAGTAAATGTAGCTTGCATGTTATTTATATGTTGTTGAAACGACAATACCTTTGCTCCAGAAGCTTGAATATTTTCATCATCGGCATTGGTGACTTGCCAGGCGGCGCCCTGGAAAATACGGTGTTTTGCGTTGATGTAGTTTTCAAAAGAGCCATGCCTATCCAAATGATCTGGGGTGATATTCAAACAGCATGCCACTTTAGGCTGCAAAGAATACGTGGTCTCGAGTTGATAACTTGAAAGCTCCAGCACATAAATATCCGCATTCTGTTTGAGTAAATCGAGCGCGGGCGTACCGAGGTTGCCGCCAATGGCGACGTTCATCCCAGCATCTCTCAGCACTTCACCCATCAGCGTAGTCACGGTACTTTTTCCGTTGGAGCCTGTGATAGCAACAACAGGCTTGTTAACATGCTGTGCAAATAGTTCTATATCTCCGATAATAGTTGCACCACAGGAATTAAGGAGGGTTTGATGCGGATCAACCCCGGGGCTTAAGAGTAATTGTTTGGCTTGTGCGATGAGCTCAGCGGTAAATTCACCGGCATAAAAAGGGACGTCAGGATAATGGGTTTGTAAATCGGATAAAAACGGCGGCTCAGCTCGCGTATCCGCGACTGCAATATGATGGCCCTGCTCTGCCAAAAATGTTGCAGCGCTGTAACCGCTTTTGCCGAGGCCGAGGATGAGTGTGTGGAAAGGTTTTTTCATGGTAAGAATTTATCACTCTGGCTGCAGCTTGTCATCCCGGGCTTGATGTTGTCATCCCAGAATTTTCCGAAGGAAAATGTCTGGGAGCTAGATTCCAGACAATCGCTGCGCGATTTCTGGAATGACAAGCTCAAACGCGGGATGAGAGGATTTCCTGTCATCCCAGAATTTTCCGAAGCCCTCACTTGTCATCCCAGAATTTTCCGAAGGAAAATGTCTGGGATCTAGATTCCAGACAATCGCTGCGCGATTTCTGGAATGACAAGCTCAAGCGCGGGATGAGATGCTTCCCTGTCATCCCAGAATTTTCCGAAGGAAAATGTCTGGGATCTAGATTCCAGACAATCGCTGCGCAATTTCTGGAATGACAAGCTCAAGCGCGGGGTGAGATGCTTCCCTGTCATCCCAGAATTTTCCGAAGGAAAATATCTGGGATCTAGATTCCAGACAATCGCTGCGCGATTTCTGGAATGACAGGGATTCTCGTTACTAAGCTAATGTAAAATGTTAGTCTTAGTATTATTAGCAGTATCAGTAACAGAACCTTCAACGCCGCTGACTGATGAATCATGGTGAACAGGAAGCGTATCATCCGTGTGAGTATCCACTGTTTGCTCCCCCCCCTGACCCAAAGATTGCATTTGCTGTCCATAATACGGTTGTGGCTTACTGGCAGAAGCATCTTGCTGGCCTTGCTCCACATCGGGCATGAAACACATTTTCAATGCCGACCCACCCAGGATATCCACAGTGAACATGACAACAGCCGCCACCAACAAAAAAGGCATGCTTGCTATCAGAACGGCGGTAGCAGGCGCTTCACTCTGCTCTTCTAAGGTGTGAGCTCTATCCTGTTGGCTCGACGTCGTTCCCCAATTTCTCAGCATTGACCCTGTCGCAAGCGCGACACCTAGCCCCCCTCCAAAGAGAAGACCTGCAAGCAGACTAAGACCTAACGGGGCGCCGCCTGCAGAAGCCAACAGTCCAAAAACACCCGTGCCCAAGCACAAAAGAATAAAAATAATCGCTAAGGTATTTAAGATCCCGGGAATTTTGGATTGTTGTTCCGTTTTGTTCTTAGAGAAGTGCGCCTGAAACCTTTTTTTGTTGGTGCTATAAGCGAAAGAAGAATGATAAACACTTTTCAATGCAGTCATCCCAGGACCTTCCCAGACATAACGTTTTAATTTTGTGATGGCAGACATAAAAGACACTCCTCATTTTGTTTACACGGCCAGTGTATCAGAATCAAGGTGGTAAAACATTAAGGGAAACTTAAGGATAATTTCAGGAAAATACACATCAATGGCCTATTGTCTGGCTTCGTTCATCTTTTCAAAAAGACAAGCTCAAGTGCCGGATGACAGACTTCCCTTGTCATGCCGGACTTGATCCGGTATCTCCTGCAGGCACTATGGTGTTAGAGGGAGATCCC
>BQJM01000003.1 GCA_021604705.1 marine bacterium B5-7
GCCGAACTATCGCGATGCATTGGATCGATTACGCGAACATCATCTATCAGAAATCGTTGTTATCCCACTGTTTCCACAATACAGCAACACAACAACAGGATCGGTATTCGCTGCGGTTACGCAACACATACAATCATGGAAGCACATGCCCGCACTACGTTTTATCGATCACTATGCAGATCATCCTGCTTACATTCAGGCGCTTGGTAACTCCATTCGTCAACATTGGCAAACACATGAGAAACCAGATAAATTATTATTTTCTTTTCATGGGCTTCCTGAAAGAAACTTTACACAAGGAGATCCATACCCTTGTTACTGCCGAAAAACCGCACGTTTAGTCGCAGAAAACTTACAATTAACCGAAGACCAGTGGGATGTGGTCTTTCAATCACGTTTTGGTAAAGCGCGCTGGTTACAACCTTATTGTGAGACAACATTAAAAGAACTTGCTGCATCAAACATGAAATCTGTCCATGTCATCTGCCCAGGATTTTCAGTTGACTGCTTAGAAACATTAGAAGAAATGGCATTAAGAAATCGAGAAACTTTTATTGAGGCTGGCGGCATACATTTTTCATATATCCCAGCACTGAATGCAAGCGATGCACATATTCATTTGTTTACCGCTCTTATTTTTAAAGGCTCATCATGACACAATCCCCCATGCTTGAACCCGTTAAAGATTATTTACTGAACCTGCAAGATCAGCTTTGCAATGCACTTGCTAATGAAGATGGAAAAGCTGCTTTTCAAGAAGATCAGTGGACAAGAGATGCGGGTGGCGGCGGTCGCACACGTGTGATGACTGATGGTGCTATCTTTGAAAAAGGAGGCATTAACTTTTCCCATGTACATGGCGATAACATGCCCGCTTCTGCTACGGCACATCGACCTGCACTTGCAGGCAGATACTTTCAAGCAATTGGTGTTTCTGGAGTTTTGCACCCCAACAACCCTTTTATCCCCACCATGCATTTCAACGTACGTTTCTTTATCGCTGAAAAAGCAGGGGAAAAACCCATTTGGTGGTTTGGTGGCGGCTTTGATTTAACACCCTATTATGGGTTCAAGGAAGATTGCGAACACTGGCATCAAATGGCCAAACAAGCCTGCGACCCTTTTGGCGAGGAAGTGTATCCTCGTTATAAAAAATGGGCTGATGACTATTTTTATTTAAAACATCGCGAAGAAGCACGCGGCATTGGTGGTTTATTCTTCGATGACTTAAATACCTGGGACTTTGATACAAGCTTTTCTTTCATGAAAAGTATTGGCAACCATATTCTACCGGCCTACCTTCCTATCGTTCAACGCAGAAAAAGCACCCCGTTCAATGAAGAACACAAAACGTTCCAACAATTTCGTCGTGGACGCTATGTGGAATTTAATTTACTTTATGACCGGGGCACTTTATTTGGTATTCAATCAGGTGGCCGGACCGAATCCATCCTGATGTCATTACCGCCGCATGTGCAGTGGGGTTATCAATGGCAGCCGGCAGAAAACTCTATAGAGTCACGTTTTAATGAGGATTTTTTGAAAGTGAGAGAGTGGGTGTAACTAAATTTTCATTTAGAAGCCCATTTAAATAATTTTTATGGCGCGTGCTGGGTACCTCTTTTGAAAATGACAACTAGAAAGTTGTCACCCCGGAAAGCACGCAGTGCTTATCCGGGGCCTCCTTCTAGCACCATAGTATTTTCAGGAGATCCCGCGTCAAGCGCAGGATGACAGGTTACAGTTCATAACACGCTTCAAACAATTGTACAGCCCTTTCTGCGCGCGAATATAAATCTTCTGTTACGGCGTAATGTAATGCGTTTTCACGCCAAGACTGTCGTTGATTACTAGATAAAAATTCCAATACTGCCGCGTTCCATGAGACTTGGCGAAAAGGTTCAGCTAGAACCATACCAGCATTTGCACGCTTTACATGGGAGGCAAAGCCACAGGCTGCTGTCGTTAAAACCGGTGTACCTGATGCCAAGGCTTCCAGAACAACATTGCCACCTGCTTCTGCTAAAGCAGGATGTAATAAACCATCGGCTAAGCAATACAACCCTGGGGTATCTTGTCGTGGCCCTAAAAAACGAATGCAATCAGCCACGCCAAGCTGTTTAGCTAAGGATAACATCGCATTTGTTTTTCCTTCGCCGACAATCAATAATGTTGTGGGCGTCTCAGAAGGTAAACTGGCAATACTACGGATCGCACGGTCAACCCCTTTGCGCTTGAAGTCTGAGCCAACCATCAGTAACACGGCATGCGATGCTGGGATCGCAAGCATTTCTCGCTGCGCGACTACTTGCATCTTTGCATCTGTTGGCGGCGTTAAATCTTGACGAATGCCGGGTGGCAACATGTGCTGTCTGTTTTCAGGTATTTGATAATGCTGCAGGTATGTATCACGCTGTCGCTCACTGATCCATAACAGCTGCGCCTGGGATTGCATCACCGCACGCTCGAAGTCTAAATACGTTCGATATCGTTGACTAAAGCGTGTCAAAAGTGGATTCTTATGTGACATTTCATCAGCAAAACACACATCACCAGCATAATACACATCCAAACCCGGCATGCGATTAAAGCCTATCACGCGATCGTAGCGATGTTTTTTTAAAGTGGCTGCTAATTGCTTAACAAAAGTCGCGCAGCGTTGGTGGTTTGTCCAGCCACTTGCCGGTATAATCTGCACTTGTAGCCCGGCTGGCACTTCACCTTGCCATACCATGGTGTAAACATCGACTTGGTGTCCTGCTTGCACACATGCCTTAGCCATCGCTAAAAAGCTGCGTTGCAAACCACCAAACGGTTTAACTTGGAAAATACAACATGCAAATTTCATGGCGAAATTATTTATCCTCTACATCATCTATCTATCATCTCACGGCCATATTCAGCATTCTCATGAGCCTAATCGCACTGGCGCATCGCCAACCTTACAATATCGATGGCCAGCTTTATCTTAACGCAGCCAGCGCAATGATGCACGGCCAGTGGCATACTGCATTACACATTTATGGTTGGCCACTGTACTCTGCTTGCATTGCCTTTGTCGCTCAATTACTGCATCTTCCTGTCGTTCCTGCTGCACACAGTATCGATGCACTATTTGACATCATCACCTTGCTCAGTGCTATCGCAATCATTCATCGCACGACACACAATCGTCAATTAATGTGGCTCACTGCACTGATTTTTTTAGTATTTCCTTTCTTTAATCATTTCCGCGCTGACATTATGCGCGGCCACGGCTATTGTGCCTTTGGCATCTTGGCTTTTTATTATCTAATAAAAACGATGGAAAAACCCCACTGGCGATGGGCAGTCGCATGGCAATGTTGCATGGGCTTAGCGATGTTATTCCGAATTGAAGGCATTGTTTTCTTATTGCTGATGCCAGTATCTCTATTGTTTTGGGTACAGAATCAATCAAAACTATCATGGCTATCCAAGCAATATAGTTTACTATTATTTGCCGTAATGGCATTACTCCTCTCTTATCCGTTCACAAAACATTGGCTACATCTCAGCCGCTTCACGGATATCACCTTTCAATTCTCGCATGGCATTCAAAAAACACTCGCTATTTATCACAGCAAAATCAATGCACTTGCCGAGCATGTCATGATGTATCACCCCCATGTTAATGCCATACCAATGTTCTGGTTTGGCCTACTTGGTATTTATGTTACCGCCATTTTAAAACTATTTGGCTTGGCCTTGCTCGCGTTATTTGGACTGACTTATTGGAAAAACCCAAGAAAACCTAGCTCGGTACTATCACAAGTGCTATTAAGCGTAGCAGTAATTAATTCTCTTTTTGGATTATTTGTCGTAGCACAGTACCTCTTTCTCAGTCAACGCTACATCATTTTAATGGCACTCACTATCTTGCTGGTTATTCCCTTTGGACTACAGCGATTATTATCGCATGAGAAATCCTGGGTTCGCTACGCAACAATAGGGCTAATATTCTATATGGCTGCTGCTAGCATCGGACATTTTGGTCGCTCTAAAACTTACGTCATCGATGCCGCACAATGGCTCAAACAACACTATCCAACAAGCCATATCTTTGTGAATTCACAAGAACTCGCACAAACACTAGAAGGCAGCAAACCTGAACTACCAAGCAGTTACCCTCAAGTAGGATCAATTGATGCTCTACAACAAAGCCTGTCACAAACACAGCAATCCATTAAAATATTCGCATTCAAGCTAGAAGCGAAACAAAAAGCGTTACAAGATTTTGTACAAAAACATATGAAAAGAAACCCAGACAAACAATTCTGTAACAAACGGCATGATTGTGTGTGGGTTTATGTCGGTCACGAGGCTAAAAAATTACGTTAACACAAATAATCACATCCATATGGGGTGCTGCTGAAATTTTTCTAATAAAAACTGAAATATGTCGGGCTGTGATTTCCAACTCTGTATAAAAGTTTGGTAGGTGTCATACAAAGACTGCTTCGCTGATACCACATCTCGGTGTATTGTTACATGATCTAAGCGAGACAAATAAACGTTCCCATAGCCCACCAAAATTGCCTCGGGTGATAATGCTTGATGGCTGATATTTAGCTGCCGCATTAACATAAATAAATCAATCACTTGTTGAACAATAGGATCTGAGACCAAGGATTCTAGGCTATGTTTTTGCATATACACCGCAAAAGAATCGCCTTCAATATAATCACAGACATAATAGGATTCGCTGCAAAACAAATCGGAATGTTTTTCCATCACCGCAATCGGTTGCGCCGTATTCACACCATAGCTTTTTAAAAATTGTGCGACACACCAGGCTTTTTTAGCGGGCGACCCCATAAAACGATAACGCATACTACGCAATATATTACTTGCCTTATAACGCACAAGCAAACAAGATCGTCCGGCCATATCCACTCTTGCCTTAAGAAGGCCATCTTGATTATCTAACACCTCACCACTTTCTAGCGTCGGTGTTGGGTTCTGAAAAAAATGGGATAGATCTTCATGATACAAATCACGCTGACAGACATACGTATAGCGGCTGTTTTGCTGGTGCATGAAGCGCGTACTGTTACGCAGAACCTTTCGCTGGATCTTTCGTTGCCGTTCACTGCGATAATATTGCTGCCACACTAACACGGTCTGATAATCTTCTTGCGTCACATTCCAATTACGTGCGTTTGCATACGTTTCATAGAATTCAAATAAATGCTCGCTGCCCGCAGGTCGAATTTGTGCAAACAAATTACCTAGCGATCGAAAACTAATACGTCGTGGCAAAGATAAACGATGCTTTGTGATCTCCATATCACCCGTATCTAAGGTATAAATTCCGGATTCGCCCCATAAGAAATTATTAGGGTGCGGATCATTCTGCAGCAAACCCGACTGATGTAATTTCGCTGTGATCTCAACAATATTTTTTGTAAGGCCAGACCAATCCACATGCTTGGGGTCTTCCCATACGGCATTAAGCTGCACTTTCGGTTGTACATAACTAAATATCAATACATATAAACTTTTCGAACTATCTTGGCCGGCATATAAAATAGTCGGCGTTAACACATTGGATTCAGATAAGGCTTGGTTACCATTTTGTTCCCGGTAAGCATGCAAATGTGCACGCGCACGATGATAAAAAATTTTCGCAATGACTGGCTGACCTTGCCAATTAGCAAAAGCCACTAAACGTTTTCCTGGCAAATTACGCAAAATAGAAATACAGGTGAGGGCGTGCTCATCATACTCTAGACCAATAGAAAAAGGACAATCTAGACGACGCCCAGCATGGTTTAATTGATCCGCGGATTTAATTGCGATGATTTGCTGTTTTTCTACGTTGATGTCGTTCATAAAGTTTTGTCGCCTGTTTTGCAATTGCAATCCAAAGCTTGGTATATGCAGGCAAAATCTCGCGTAAAGGTTGTGCATGATAATAGCGAATAAAGCGTAATTTGTCACGCAGACTCAAGCCTATATCCTCACTGGAAAAGGCTAATCCCGCTAAATCTTTGATTCTCCAGCGAGTAGGTACATGCTTTCTAATTTGTGCACGATGCAAATCCAATACAAACAACTGTAATGAACTTGCTGGCAATTCCCCAGTTAACAAACGACGATCAAAACGAAAGTGTACTAAATAACAATCGCGGTGATTTAATCCTGCGGCGTGCATACGTGAAATTTGCTGCGCGACGGTTTTCAAAAAAATCCTCTTTAATGGCAAGGACACCTCGTTGCTAACTAACATCGGTATAATATCATCTAAGCTCAGGGTGTTTTCCAATGCTTCTGTCAGCACAAAAGATTGCTGATGACAGGGCAGAAAACCACGCTGACCATACGCAACCAACATCGGTGCTGGCACATTAATTTTTTGAAGAAGCTGCAAGGCTCGCCATTCATTACGCGCACCAAAGATGGGGCAACGACCTTTAAACAAATCTTTGAGTGACTCTAAAAGACCAATACCCGTATGCTGCTTAATAAAATAGGATTTATTTTGGAAAGAAAAACATAGTGTGCGGCGACTTTTAACCTGACGATAAACCTCACCCTCTTGCGCCATTAAACGATCAAAGGCTTGTTGAAAATCTTCTGGAGGACAGTCAAAAGGGGGGCGCGCAACAAATATCATAGCAAGCCTTTTAACGCATCGACAACACGGGACGGTAAAATCGTTGTGAAACAAGCAGGTTTTTCCGCTGATTCCCCTTGAAAGGAGCATTCACGTTTAATACAAGGTGAACATGGAAAGTCTGCCGTCAAATGAATTTGTCCCTGCCCATGTGTGCCCACCATCTTGGGATCAGTAGCGCCATACAAAGAAACTGTCGGGGTATCCACTGCCGCAGACAAATGCCCCAAGCCCGTATCTACCGCAACAACCGCTGTTGATTTCGCAATTAAAGCAACCAATTCCCGCAAACTACTTTTTGGTAAGACAGAAACATGTTCGCCAGATTTCGCAATCAGATTGGCTCGTTTTTTTTCTTGTTCATTACCCCAGGGCAAATAAATTTTTGTTGGCGCTAACAAACTCGCTAACTGGCACCAATAATTTTCTGGCCAATGTTTCGTTACCCAGGTTGTGCCATGCAAAAAGATGACATAGTCTTCTCGTGCACTTGTTCCACCCACCATCGTTTGTCGGATACCATAATCTGCTACATCACTAGGTAATGCATAAGAAAATGCTTGAGAAAATAAGTTCCGCTGACGAGAAACTGCATGCAAACCCCAGCTCACAGGAAAACATTTTTGATACAAACAGGGTGCAAAGCTATCACGTGCAGAATGGCGATTTAACCCCACCATAGAACCTTTAGCGAGCAACCCAATAATCGCGCTTTTTGTTAATCCTTGCGCATCTAAAATTAAATCGTAACGTTTTTTCCGTAATGTCTTCACAAAAGAAAAGACTTCTTTTATTGTGCTCACGCTAAACCAACGTTTTCGCCAACGACGGATCGCAACAGGCATCACATGATCCACGGCAGGATGCCAACTTGCCATGTCAGCAAATGCTTCTTCCACCACCCAATCAATTTGTGCGTCAGGTATTTGTTTTTTTAGATCCGTCAACGCCGGCATTACGTGAATGACGTCACCGAGCGAGGAGGTTTTAATCAATAAAATTTTTAACATATTCAATTTGTATTAACGGTATGAGCACCTTCAAGAAAAACACGCATAAATCCATCCCTGGATCTCGACGGCGGCTATCCCTGCCGCCGACGGTTTTTCTTAAAGGCACCCACACCGTTTCCCCCAATATTTAAGTATTTCCATACAAAAAAAGGATGAAGAAAAGACTGCTGTCATCCCAGCCTCCGAGCCGGGTCTCCTGATACCACTACAGTACTGGCATGAGATGCCGGATCAAGTCCGGCATGACCAAAGCATTTACTCCACCGTCACAGACTTCGCTAAGTTACGAGGCTGATCCACATTATTACCTTTCAATAAAGCGACATGATACGCCAACAATTGCAAAGGGATCACATGTGCAATCGGCGCAATCACACTGGCCGCTGCCGGCATCACCAACCATTGTGTATGACTATCTTCTTCGCGTGGCACTGCTGCATCTGCGAAAATAAATAACTGCCCACCACGTGCTTTTACCTCGTGTAAATTAGACAATAATTTCTCTTGTAAACGATCATTCGGCGCAATGGCTACAATCGGCATATTCTCGTCAACCAACGCTAACGGCCCATGCTTTAATTCACCCGCAGGGTAGGCTTCTGCATGCAGGTAGGATAATTCTTTGAGTTTTAATGCTCCTTCCAGCGCAATCGGAAAATATTCCCCGCGCCCGAGAAATAAAGCATGATCTTTATCAACAAATTGTTTTGCCAACATTTGGATGTCTTTTTCTAGCGCTAAAAATTGATTCACAACACGTGGCAAATCATGTAAATCTGTCACAATCTGTTGCATCACCTCAGCATCTACCTGACCTAAAGATAAAGTCAGTAACATTAAGCAAACCAACTGCGTTGT
The DNA here is from genome assembly GCA_021604705.1 of marine bacterium B5-7. NCBI lineage: Bacteria > Pseudomonadati > Pseudomonadota > Gammaproteobacteria > marine bacterium B5-7. The sequence continues at coordinate 8,509 of BQJM01000003.1, forward strand.
AAATGCTTTTGTTGATGCCACGCCAATTTCACACCCAGCCCGGGTCATTAAGACAAAATCAGATTCACGCACCAAACTACTTTCAGGCACGTTACATACCGCTAAAGTAGCAGCATAACCAATATCTTTTGCATATCGCAATGCAGCTAATGTATCAGCTGTTTCACCCGATTGAGAAATTGTCACAAGCAAGGTGTTCTCTTCAACAGCCACATCGCGATAGCGAAACTCACTGGCAATTTCCACTTGCGTTGGTAATTTGGAAAATTTTTCCATCCAATAACGTGCTAACACGCCTGAATAATAGCTGGTACCGCACGCAACAATGTGAACACGCTGAATATTCTTCAAAGCCACTTCAGCATCTGGCCCTAGAATACCGGGTAATACTGCCGTCTGACTAATACGACCTTCCATCGCTTCGGCCAACACTTGTGGCTGCTCTGAAATTTCTTTTCGCATAAAGTGTTGATAATCACCTAAATCAACTTGCGTACTTTCAAGCGTGGATTTTCGCACATCACGGGTCACCGCATGGCCATGTGAATCAAACACTTGATAACTGGAAGGTGATAAATCAACAACGTCACCTTCTTCCAGATAAATAAATTGCTGCGTTAATGGCAACAAAGCTAAATGATCTGACGAGAGGTAAAGCGCATCGTCTGCAAGACCCACCACCATCGGGCTACCGCAACGTAAACCCACTAAACGCTGAGGTTCCGCTTGATGAATCACGCCAATCGCAAATGCACCACGTAAATGTGTGACAACAGATTGCAAGGCTTCTCGTAGATCCAATGTGCTTTTCATTGTTTGATGGAGAAGATGGGCAATGATTTCAGAATCAGTATCTGAGGTGAAGGTATACCCCGATTTTTTTAAGTCCGCACGCAAGGCGACATGATTTTCAATAATGCCATTATGCACAATAGCAAAACCATCTGAAATATGCGGGTGCGCATTTCGCTCGCAGGGTTTACCATGTGTCGCCCAGCGGGTGTGTGCAATACCCGCTAAACCAGCAATCGGTGTTTGTGTGAATTGTTGCTGCAAAGCATCGACTTTACCTTCGCAACGTAAACGCTGTAGTGATGCATTCTCATCGACGACAGCCAAGCCCGCAGAGTCATAACCGCGATACTCTAAACGTTTGAGACAATCAATGAGCGATTGCGCAATATCAGTGGTAGCCACCGCGCCAACAATGCCGCACATAGGCAGTAATTCCTAGGAAAATAAGGGCTTATTTTCGCGTTTTGCTCAGAAAATAGCAAGGACAGATTCACACCAAAAAATGCTTCATCCCGAACACTAATTAAACAATCTATGCAAATCTATGATCCAATCATAAATCTACATAGGTTTTTATTGAGTTCTTTATGTAGATCTATGATTGGATCATAGATTTGCATGTATGTTGATGATTCCCGTCATGCCGGGCCTTGAGGTTGTCATCCCGCGTCAAGCGCGGGATGACAGTAAAAAAAATGCCGGGATGACATCCGTCCAAGCTGACAAGCTCAACTAGGACGCTTCCAATTTTTGAGGATTTTCTGTGGCGCACGGGAGAGGGTGAGCGCATCCGCTGGCGCATCTTTACTAATTGTCGAGCCTGCGCCCGTCATCGCATTTTCACCGATAGTCACCGGCGCAATCAAGCACGTATTCGATCCGATAAATGCACCATCCTGAATCGTGGTCACAAATTTATTTACGCCATCGTAGTTACACGTGATCGTGCCAGCACCCACATTCACGTTCGCACCCATGATGGTATCGCCAATGTAACTTAAGTGATTTATTTTGCTACCTTCACCAATGTCTGCTTTTTTCGTTTCTACAAAATTTCCAACGCGCACTTGGTCATGCAGCACAGTACCTGGGCGTAAGCGAGCAAAAGGGCCAACTCGACAGCTTTCACCAATTTGGCTATCTTCGATTAAACTGTTAGGTAAAATTTCTGTATTGTCGCCAACGGTCACATTCTTTAAAATGCAATTCGCGCCGACTTTACATCCTTTGCCCAATGTCACTTTTCCTTCGAAAATAACATTGATGTCTATTGTCACATCTTCAGCAACAGTGACCTCTCCACGCACATCAACGCGCGCGGGATCTAAGACTGTCGCACCTGCTTGCATGAGTTTTTCCACTTGTTTTGCTTGATATGCACGCTCCATAAGCGCTAACTCCTGTTTATCGTTAACCCCTTGCACCTCTTGTGGTGTAGGCGTTTGTATTGCTTTAATCGTTAAACCCCGCTGCACAGCTACGGCGATGCAGTCCGTTAAATAATATTCTTGTTGCGCATTGTTGTTTTGCAGCAATGGGATCGCTTGCTTTAAAAAAGTTACAGGAAAATTCATGATGCCACTATTAATTTCTTGGATATTTCGTTGTTTTAAATCCGCATCTTTGTATTCGACAATTCCCGCTACTTGTTGATTAGCATCTCGAATAATGCGGCCGAGTTTTCTCGGGTCATCTAATACCGCTGTCAGTAAGCCAATCGTTTTATCAGACAAGCCTTCGGATAACTGCGCCAAGGTCTCTGTGGAAATTAACGGATTATCCCCGCACAACACTAATACACGCGCATCATCGGGAATGCACGGTAATGCTTGCTGCACCGCGTGCGCCGTCCCTGATGGTTTATCTTGATAAACCCAATGCACATCTAAATGTGCACATGCCGCACGAACATGCTCTGCTTGATAACCATGAATGACATGAATCTTTTCAGGCTGCAAACCCTGTGCCGCCGCAATCACATGCGCCAACAGGGGCTGCCCCCCGATAGGATGAAGCACCTTGGGCAAACTGGATTGCATACGGGTTCCGTGACCGGCAGCGAGGATTATCAGGTGTAATGGCGGCATCGGGGGATTATAACCTATTAATAAGCACTGAAACACCGGCAATAGTTGGCGTTTTGCCACCCAAGCGCGTTAAGCGAACAAATCTTCCAATGTAACGACTTGCGCAACCAGCTCTTCTGAGTACATCGTATCTTTTATTCCGTTTGCTGAGATGAGTGCAATGAATAATTGTTTGGTGGTTTTAGTTTGTTGTTGGAAGGTTGTCACTTTTTGCTGTAACTGTGTTGCAGCTGCTTTATCGAGTTGGAAGGGCGTGTCAGTATATTTAATTTCGCCGATGGTAAATGCATTATCACTACGTTCAATTAATAAGTCGATTTGTGCGCCCACTTTTTCTTTTTCTGTGGATCGATATCGCCACGTGCTGGCAGTGCCACCAGCGGGTATTTTCAAGGCTTTGATAATTTGCTCCAAATGCTTCATGCAAATCGCTTCAAAAGCATAACCAGACCAAGCAAGATACGCGGGCTTTTGTGATTGTGCAATCCAGTAATCCGGTAAAAAACGTTTGTTTTTTTGTGGATCTAACCATGTGAGATAAAACAAACAAAATTCATCAACTAGCTTGAAGTATTCGCCTTTTTGTCTTCCCCAAGGAATATAAGATTCGATAAAGCCCGCAAGCGCTAGATCGTTAAGGCGCTCTGTTAAAATGCCACCGCTCGCAGATAGTTTTACTTTTTCCTTGATATATCGTCTCGAAACACCTTCTCGCTTGGTTGCAATTAAACGAATGAGTTCGATATAGGCGTCTGCATCATTAAACAATGACTGAAATAACAAGATAAATTCTTCTTGCAAAGGCGCGTTTTTTTCAAACAATAACGTCTGAATATTTTGTGCCGCTGTTAAGCCCGATTCTACCTGCCTTAAATAATAAGGGATACCGCCCAAAGCCATGTATAGCGCTGTTGTTTCTTTGTTATTTAAACGTATCTTTTGTGACTTTAGAAATTCCCGCGTTTCTGCAAGTGTGAAGGGTTCAAGTTTTATTTTACATGTCGTTCTGCCGTGTAGGCCGCCTTTATCCTGTATAATTTTTTTTATCATCCAAGATGCTGATGATCCGCAGACAATCAGCTTAACATGTCCCAGCTGTTGCCAATGACGATTCCAATAATAATCAATGGTATTCAGCAATTGTGATCGTGGCGTTGCCATCCAGGGTAATTCATCAAGGAACACAACCACTTTGCAATCGCTTGCAACCATTTGAGAATGCAGTAGCTTGAATGCATCATGCCAATTTGTTGCTGGTGCCAGTGGTGCGCTACCATAAAACGTTGCCGACACTGCTTCCATGAAATTGGCTAATTGTTTTGCCATGGGTGCGTTACGCTCCCCCGTGGCATAGACAAAATAACAATCTTTTTGGGAAAAAGTTTCCCGAATCAGGAACGTTTTTCCCACGCGTCGGCGTCCGTACATTGTGATGAATTCAGCATTTTTTGAATTAAAATGCTTATTAAGCACGCCAATATACTCTTTTCTTCCGTTTATCATCGTGAAAACCTTTTTTAGGGCGGAATATAGAAAATTATAATACGCCCAAAATACGAGGTCAAGGAGTTTTAAGGCGGATTATAGGCGCTTTATAATCCGCCCTAAAATTGCTTGATGCTGATTTTGGGGCGGATTATAGAAACATGTAAAACAGCGTATTCACACCATTTTTGACCCTGACAGAATCAAATTTCTCGTGACGCTATAGTGCACTATAGCAATAAAAGAGAATTTCATGGAAAAAGACATCATCACAGCATTGCTTGAGTGGAATCCTTGGTTTGAAGAGGAGATGCCATCAGACCTGGTGGGGATCCCTCGCGCATATGACATGCTGTCCTATCTCAAAATCCCCGAAATCAAAATCCTGGAGGGAGTACGCCGCTCGGGTAAAAGCACCTTGCTTTACCAAATTGTACGCGATGCTACCGAACAGGGAAAAAAATCTCTTTACATTAACTTTGACGATACGCAACTACAGCAACATTCGCTTTCAGACATCTATCATGCATTTTTGCAAAAGTCCTCTGTCGATTATTTACTGCTAGACGAAGTACAAAGTTGCGAAGATTGGGTGCCTTTCGTGCGCAAATGTTACGATCGAAAACAACTAGAGCAAATATGGATAACCGGCTCTAATTCAAGTTTAATCAAAGAAGAGTATGCTGATCTATTAACAGGACGAAATATTAAAATAGATATTGCACCCTTATCCTTTTCGGAATTCTTACCATTTAAGGATCTGGGCGATCTCAACTTACCTATTTCAAGAACACGTGAAGCACAAGTAAAAACGTTGTTTGACAATTATCTTCACAACGGCGCCTTTCCTGCCATTGCATCACGAACGGTGTATCAGCGTGAATTATTAAATAGTTACTTCGACGATTTTATCTATAAAGATATTGCATCTCGACATGATGTGAATATTGCCAAGTTAAAAGATCTCGCCATTTACTGCATGACAAACGCCACTAAACCCTTTAGTTTCCGTAAAATTGGTGAAGCACTGGGTATTCACCCCAACACGGTGAATGACTACATCACCTACATGAAAGATGTATTTTTATTCGATGAAATTAGTAAGTTCGATTACTCATTGAAAAACCAACATCGCAACGATAAAAAGTTATATCCCATTGATACAGGGCTTGCAAATGCCATTTCTTTTCGATTTTCAGAAGACAAAGGACGCTTATTAGAAAATACTGTCTATCGACATTTAAAGCGTCTAGGGCACGATGTGTATTTTCATCGCGACAAAAAAGAATGTGATTTTCTTGTAAAAAAAGAATTGGAAATAACGCATGCGATACAAGTCACGTGCTCTTTGGCTAATCCAGAAAAAAAACAACGTGAATTAGACGGACTCATTGATGCAATTAAGGCACATCAACCCGAACAGGCAATGATACTAACCTTAGATGAGACGGATACATTCGACATAAACTGTGAAGGGAAAACTTATCAGGTTATCGTCAAACCCGTGTGGGAATGGATGTTGGAGGTGTAACAGGTTGACAAATATTAACCATATTTGCTAGGCTGTGGGTAGATAACAGAAAGACGTATCATCATGATTCAATTGCAGCACAGTCATACTACGCAAACAGCGCTTCAGCCTGTTTCACTTACTGCTGCCTACGCCATTTTCCGACGAGTCCGTACCCACACCCCCGTTCTACCCTAAAGTTTTCTGCTGATCGATCACCCGCGTTGCTTTAGGGATAAGACGTGCGGGCGATCATTATTTTTTTATTTACGATCAGTCGGAGAACATCATGTTAGAAGAAAACGAATCAACAAGCTACGTTGACGTCCAGAAAAAACTTACCATTCAACAAAGCCTTTTATGTGGCAGCATCGCAGGTGCGATTGAGGCCAACTTAAGCCACCCACTTTGGGTCTTAAAAACGCGGGCACAACAACAAAAACCGTTATCGCTGCATCCTAGCATTATTTATCGTGGCATAAGCTCCAATGTTGCAAGTATGGTACCGCTTACTGCAACCCAAGTAGGTCTACATCAACTCTGTCAAGATTTATTTTTCAGCCATGTGACAACACCAAGCACTGCACAAGAAGCGGCAAGTGCCTATCTTTCAGGGGCGGGTGCCGCATTGATTGCATGCCCCACAGAGATGGTGATGACCCATCAAGGAAAACAAGTCGGCAATGGGTATGCGGTTGCAAAAGAACTCGTCAAACAAGGTGGCTGGAAAACATTATGGCGGGGATTACCGGCAACGGCACTTCGTGATAGCCCATTTACACTAAGCTTCTTAGTCGCTATGCCTTATATGAAAAAACAAATACAACCTTATTGTGTGGGTGAGGCAGATGCAACGGCCTATGCAGGGATCTCAAGCGGCATGATAAGCACACTGGCCAGCCAAGGTTTCGATACCGTAAAAACGTTACAGCAAACGGCAAGTAAACCTGTCTCTGCCTACACGCTAGTAAAGCAGATTTATCAGGCTCAAGGTGTCAGTGGTTTTTTTAAAGGTACTGTGCCACGGAGTTTGAGTGTGATTTCTGGCACCATCGTGCTTGGTGGTTTAACGGAGAAGTTGACGTCGTATATGTGTAAGTAGCTCAGGTCAACAAACATTGGCATACCGGCAAAACCTGGATAGTTTTGCCGTCTTGCTCAAACACATTCTCTTCAGACTCTGTAAGAATCCAAGCCTTTTTCAAGTTCAACTCATCCATTGCCTGCCACAGTGCTTTCGTTTCTCTTTCGCGCGTTTTTGGATCTGCGATAGACCAGGAAATTTGGTATAAGTTAAGATCGTTCACTTGATCATAGGCAAGAAAATCAACCTCTAATCCTTGCTGTGTTTTATAATAAAACACATGCTGGAATCGCTCATTTAAATGCAAAAATATCAGATTCTCTAACATGACACTGTTATGGTCATGCACATGAAATCCGATTTTGTCAATAAATGCATTGCAGATACTATAAATTTTCTTCTGTGCATTCATCTGTTTTCTGAGTGCAGGAAAAAACTGCGGCAGCAGAAAAAACAAATAACAATTCTCTAAATAACCGAGGTACTTAATAATTGTATTCACACTACCTAAGCCAAATGCCGTTTTTAATTTTTGTGCACTCACCATAGAAGCACAATTACTTAACAAATACAGGGAAAGCTGTTTAAATAATTTAGGATTATCAATCTGATAGCGTTGTAAGATATCCCGAGAAATAATATCTTCGTAGAGATTATTAAGTATAGATTGATGCTTATTTTCTAGATATATTGGCATACCGCCATCTCGCAAAAAATCATGGAACGCACCAAGCTGTCGACTCTTGCTCTTTGTATCAGCATGCCATGCTGTTGGTAGTTGACAGTACGCCAAATATTCTCGATAAGAAAAAGGATATAAAATAAGATCAACATGCCGTCCTGTTAACTTACTTCCAAGCTCTTGACTGAGTAACGTAGCATTCGATCCGGCAATCAATACTTTCTCACCCGCATTATGTAGTCGGCGAATGAATCGTTCCCAATCATCAACCTCTTGTATTTCATCAAAGAAATAAACACCCCCCTCGCCATTAATCTCATAAAAAATTTCTTGGAGCATCGCAAAATGTGACACAGAAAAGCTGATCAGACGTTCATCTTCAAAATTCAAATAGTGAACAGGATCTAAACGCAAATGATCAATCAACTGGGTAAACAAAGTCGACTTACCACAACGTCTCACTCCTTGCACAATAACAACTTGTGGCGTTTGAAATAGGGTAACTAGCTCCGGCAGTTTTTCCCGTGTAACCCCACGAGGTAATGCGGCCAAATCAGCTTGTTGATCTAGCACAATCGTTTTCAGTTGTGCGCGTGTTAAGTGTGCCTGTTCATTCATAATGAACAGTATAGCCTATAAGTGTTCACTGCCAATGAACACTTTAAGGTGTTTCTGTTCACTCAGAATGAACAGCACTGTAAAGTAGCTGATTTACATTTATTTTGACACTTTTAGTATCGAAAAACCCAGGATGCTATAGTCGACTATAGCAATAATGACTATCAAGCTCGCCTAGAGATGGATGTTGGAAAATTAAAAATCTGTCATGCCGGACTTGATCCGGCATCTCCTGAAAGTACTACAGTGCTAGATGGAGATCCCGCGTCAAGCGCGGGATGACGTGAAACCCTGTCATCCCAGAAATCGCAGAGCGATTGTCTGGGATCTAGATTCCAGACAAATGCTTACGCATTTTCTGGAATGACAACGTCAAGCGCGGGATGACGTGAAACCCTGTCATCCCAGAAATCGCAGAGCGATTGTCTGGGATCTAGATTCCAGACAAATGCTTACGCATTTTCTGGAATGACAACGTCAAGCAGGGGATGACAGGTATGATAATTAGTGCGGGTTTTTACGAAGCTTTTTAATCGCTTGTATTTGCGCGACAGCTTCTGCTAAAGCAACCGCGGCCTTGCTGTAATCCATATCACTTTGTTTATCGTTGAGCATCGCTTCGGCGCGTTTTTTTGCTTCCAGTGCTTGCGCCTCATCTAAATCTTCAGCACGTTCTGCGGTGTCTGCAAGCACCGTCACTTTTTTCGGTTGCACTTCAAGCATGCCGCCAGAAATATAAAAGCTTTGCTCACGGCCATCGGTATCCATCGCAATGATTTGTCCGGGCTTTAAACCCGTTAGCAATGCTGTGTGACCTGGCTTAATGCCTAACTCACCCTCGCTACCCGTCGCAATAACATTCGTCACTGTACCGGTATACAAACTTTTTTCTGCGCTAACAATGTCTAATGTGATGGCATCAGTCATGCTGACCTCTTAAGTATTTTTCGCTTTTTCAACCGCTTCTTCCATGGAACCCACCATGTAAAATGCTTGCTCCGGTAAATCATCATACTCACCATGTAAAATCGCTTTGAAATCACGAATCGTGTCTTTCAATGAAACATATTTACCTGGGCTACCCGTAAAGACTTCCGCCACAAAGAAAGGCTGTGACATGAAACGCTGTAATTTACGTGCACGTGACACCATTTGTCTGTCTTCATCAGACAATTCATCCATCCCCAAAATCGCAATAATGTCTTTTAATTCATTGTAACGTTGCAAACATTGTTGCACGCCACGCGCAACGTTGTAATGCTCTTCGCCAATCACGAGTGGATCCAATTGACGTGATGTCGATGATAATGGGTCAATCGCCGGATAAATACCAAGCTCCGCAATCTGACGTGACAACACAACTGTCGCATCCAAATGCGCGAAAGTTGTCGCAGGGGAAGGATCGGTTAAATCATCCGCTGGCACATAAACTGCTTGCACAGACGTAATCGAGCCTTTTTTCGTGGATGTAATACGTTCTTGCAAACGACCCATCTCTTCCGCCAAGGTTGGTTGGTAACCCACCGCAGAAGGCATACGACCCAACAATGCAGATACTTCCGTACCGGCCAAGGTGTAACGATAAATGTTATCAATGAACAACAATACATCGCGACCTTCATCACGGAATTTTTCCGCCATGGTCAAACCGGTTAAAGCAACACGTAAACGGTTACCCGGAGGCTCATTCATCTGACCATACACCAAGGATACTTTATCCAAGACGTTTGAATCTTTCATCTCGTGATAGAAGTCATTCCCTTCACGCGTACGCTCACCCACACCCGCAAACACAGAATAACCACTGTGCTCAATCGCGATGTTACGAATTAACTCCATCATATTCACGGTTTTACCCACACCGGCACCACCGAATAGACCGACTTTGCCACCCTTCGCAAAAGGCACGAGCAAATCAATCACTTTAATGCCAGTTTCTAGCAACTCACTGGTTGCCGCTTGTTCTTCAAAACTAGGCGCTTTACGGTGAATCGGCATACGCTCTTCTGTCGCAATCGGACCGGCTTCATCAATCGGTGTACCTAATACATCCATGATACGGCCCAAAGTTGCAGTACCCACGGGCACAGAAATCGGCGCACCAGTGTTACGTACGGCCATACCACGCGTCACACCGTCAGAAGAACCCATCGCAATGGTACGCACAATACCATCACCCAACTGTTGTTGTACTTCTAGCGTTAAACCAACATCATCTAATACCAAGGCGTCGTACACTTTAGGCACGGCGTCTGCTGGAAATTCAACATCGATCACGGCACCAATAATTTGGCTGATTTTTCCGTGTGTCGTAGCAGTCATTGTCGTTGTCATAGGAGGTATCCTCTTTTTTAAACCGCGGCTGCGCCGCTAACGATTTCTGAAATTTCTTGAGTAATCGCCGCTTGACGGGCCTTATTATAAACTAGTTGTAAATCATCAATGAGCGTCTTCGCATTATCCGATGCGCTTTTCATAGCAACCATACGTGCCGCTTGTTCACACGCAATATTTTCTATCACGGCTTGGTACACGGTTGATTCGATGTAACGCGTTAACAAAGTATCTAATAATACTTTGGCATCAGGTTCATAAATGTAATCCCAATGCTCAGCTGTTTTCACATCATCGCTTGGTGCTAATGGTAACACTTGTTGAATTGTTGGTGCTTGCGTCATGGTGTTCACAAAGGTATTCGATGCAATATATAAGGCATCAATTTTACCGTCATGAAATGCATCCAACATCACTTTGACTAGACCGATGAAATCCGTCACTTGCGGTTTGTCACCAAGCTGAGTTAAGTTTGCGACCAAGTTACCACCAAATCGCTTCACAAAACCTTCCGCTTTCGTGCCAATCACCGCTAAATTTGCAGAAATACCTTTTTCATCCCAAGCTTTTAAGTCTTTCAGCATGGCTTTGAATAAATTCGTATTCAAGCCACCGCATAAACCTCGATCAGAGCTCACGACAATCATACCGACGCGCTTCACTTCACGTTGCTCTAAAAAGGGATGACGATATTCTGTATTTGCTTTCGCTAAGTGGCCAATCACTTGCATGATTTTTTCCGCATAAGGTTTTGAGAGACGCATACGATCTTTTGATCGTTTCATCTTGCCCGCAGAAATCATTTCAAAGGCGCTGGTAATTTTCCGCGTACTTTGAATACTTTTGATTTGACCACGAATACCTTTCGCACTAGACATACGCTAAATCCTTACCAAGTGCCAGATTTTTTGAATGCGGCAATCGCATCCGTAAACTGTTGCACGATCTCTTTGCTATACGTAGGGTTCGCATTGATAGATTGCATAAACTCAGCATGTTCTGCTTGCATAAAGCGTAACAATGCAGCCAAACAAGCAACCACTTGATCGACAGCCACATCATCCAAACAACCTTCTTGCACCGCAACAAAGCTCACCGCAATTTCTGCCACACTCAGTGGTCGATATTGGGGTTGCTTCAAAGTTTCCATCATACGCTTACCGCGTTCGAGTTGTTTACGTGTTGATTCATCCAAATCAGACGCAAACTGCGAGAATGCAGCCAATTCACGATACTGCGCCAATGAAATCCGCACAGAACCCACAAGTTTTTTAATTAATTTTGTTTGCGCTGCACCACCCACACGAGAAACTGACAAGCCCGCGTTGACCGCAGGACGGAAACCAGAGTTAAATAAATCTGTTTCCAAGAAAATCTGTCCATCAGTAATCGAAATCACATTTGTTGGTACGAATGCAGAGACGTCACCCGCCTGTGTTTCAATGATAGGTAACGCAGTTAGCGATCCGGTTTGTCCTTTGACAGCACCATTTGTGAATTTTTCCACATATTCCGCACTCACGCGTGAAGCACGCTCCAACAAACGAGAATGCAAATAGAAAACATCACCAGGATACGCTTCACGACCCGGGGGACGACGTGCTAACAAGGAAATTTGACGATAACTCCACGCTTGTTTCGTTAAATCATCATAAACAATCAATGCATCTTCACCACGGTCACGGAAATATTCACCCATCGCACAACCGGCATAAGGGGCTACATATTGCAACGCAGCCGCATCGGCTGCACCGGCAACAACAACAATGGTATGCGCCATCGCACCGTGTTCTTCAAGTTTCCGAATCGTCGCAGCAACCGAAGACGCTTTTTGTCCGATAGCCACATAAATACATTTAATACCAGAATCTTTCTGGTTGATAATCGCATCAACCGCAATCGCTGTTTTACCTGTTTGGCGATCACCAATGATTAACTCACGTTGACCACGACCAATCGGCACCATCACATCCAGCGATTTCAAACCCGTTTGCACAGGCTGATCAACTGACTTACGCCAAATCACACCAGGCGCCACTTTTTCAATCGCAGATGTTTCTGTCGATTTAATTGGCCCTTTACCATCAATCGGCGTACCCAAGGCGTCCACAACACGCCCTAATAATTCACGGCCTACCGGCACTTCTAATACTTTACCCGTACACTTAACGCGCTGGCCTTCAACCAGGGATTCATAATCCCCTAATATCACGGCAACCACAGCATCTTGCTCTAAGTTCATCACCAGACCATAGATATTATTGTCGAATGCAAGCATTTCACCTTGCATTGCTTTCGCCAGTCCGTGGATACGCACAATACCATCCTGCAGGCTGATGATCGTACCTTCGTCTTGTGCATCGCTTACTTGCTCAAAGTGCTTAATGCGCTCTTCAATGTATTGGCTGATTTCTGCTGCTTGTATACTCATGGTTATTTCACCTATCTTAAGAACATATTGTCTGATGGAGTGTTGTTAATTGTGTTCGAACAGAATGATCGAGCACCGTATCTTCATAACGTATCACCATGCCACCAATTAAGTTGGCATCGACGTCGCAATGTAAACGCACGTCGCGTTGGAAACGTTGGCTTAGTTTTTTTGTTAAGGCATCCACTTGCGCATCTTGTAACGGCATTGCCGATATCACCTTAACATCTGCTAATTTTTCATCATCTGCGCGCAGCTGCTTAAACAATTCGAGAATTTCGGGCATTACGTCAAAGCGACGATAGGTCACAAGCAAACGAATAAAATGCTGCATGTGTTCGCTAAAATCACTTTTCGCAAAATCTATGATCCAATCAGCCATCGCTGCCTGCGTAATCTGTGGATGACGCAGCAAACTGTTAACATCATCATGCGCTGAAACAGCCGCCAACAAAGTCAATTGCTCTTGCCAGACAGCAACCGCATTATCTTCTTTTGCTACGTTAAACGCAGCTTTCGCATAAGGACGAGCAATAGTTAATTGTGTCATAAAGTTGCCTACAATTCCGTAATTACTTTATCGATTAATTCGCGTTGTTTCGCCGCATCAATGTTCGCATCCAAGATTTTTTCCGCGCTAAGAATCGCAAGTGAAGCCACTTTATCTTGCAACTCACGTTTCGCCGCGTTCACTTCTTGTAGAATATCTGCTTGCGCCTTTTCCCCAACACGTGCTGCTTCAGCCTGTGCTTTGGTTTTCGCTTCATCGACCAACATGTTTTGTTGATGATTCGCTTTCGCAATGATATCTGCCGCTTGCGCCTTCGCTTCTGTCATTTGTGCTTGCACAGTGACTTGCGCATTTTCTAAAGCTTGCTCACCTTTTTCAGCTGCCGCTAAGCCCGCCGCAATTTTATTTTTGCGTTCTTCTAAGGCTTGCGTGATCGGTGGCCACACATATTTCATGGTGAACCACACGAAAATCCCGAAGGTGATCATTTGCCCTAGTAATGTTGCATTTAAATTCATGGTGCGCTCCTTACAGTATGCTCAGGATTAGTGTACGTGCGCTAACATTTGCGCCACGAAAGGGTTCGCAAAGGTAAAGAACAACGCTAGACCCACACCAATCATACTCACAGCATCTAGTAGACCAGCCACAATAAACATTTTCACTTGTAGCATCGGTGCCATTTCTGGTTGACGCGCAGCGCCTTCTAGAAATTTACCACCTAATAAGCCAAAGCCGATCGCAGTACCCATAGCACCAAGACCAATTAGAATGGCAACACCCAAGACAGTCATGCTTTGGATTTGCGCGATAAGTTCAACAGTTTGCATCAGTTTCTCCTCGTTTTTCGTTAAAAATTAATGATCAGTACATGCCAGCGATAAATACACGATGGTTAACATCATGAAAATAAACGCTTGCAACGTCACAATCAGTAAATGGAATATTGCCCACAACCCGCCAAGCGGCCACTGTGCACCCCAAGGCAGTAGAGCAATTAAGATAAAAATCAATTCACCCGCATACAAGTTACCAAATAACCGTAGCGATAAAGAAATAGGCCGTGCTAAGTGTTCAACACAGTGAAACAAAAAATTAATCGGCGCAAGAATAATTCGACCAACAGGTGAGCCTGCAATAAAAGGGGTCGTCAATAATTCTTTACCAAAACCTTTGGCACCTTTTACTTTAAAACTGTAAAACAGCACCAAACAAAACACGGATAAAGACAAGCCAAACGTGAGATTCAAATCGGTTGTTGGTACAGCACGCGCATACGGCACGCCCATCGCCATCGCTGCGCGCGGCACGAGGTCAACAGGAATAATATCCATGAAATTCATGAGGAAAACCCACACAAAAATCGTCAGAGCGAGTGGGCCAATTAATTTGGATGAACCACTGAAAGTATCTTTTACTTGTTGATTTGCAAACTCAATCATCACTTCCGCAAAATTTTGCAGACCACTAGGAATACCCGCCTGCGCTTTTAATGCAGCGCGACGAAACATCCACAAAAATGCGATACCCAATACAAGAGATATGACCAAGGTATCAAGATGCAACGTCCAAAAACCTTTGTCTGCAGACAAAGACCAGGTTTTTAAATTGAGTGTCAAATTCGTCAAATGATGATGAATGTATTCACTACTTGTAATTTTCTCAGCAGTCGACATCTTATTTCCTCACAGCTGCCAGTTTAAACAGTGGCGCAGCAAACCAAAACACACTTTGGCAACTCACAAAACCTATAAAAAAAGCCAGTGGTTGCGGTGATAACATCTTAAAGACCACAATCAACAAGCCTATCGTCAACAGCCACTTAATGGCCTCACCCAAAAACAAATTACGCAACACTTGCTGCGCTTGCCGGGCCCCTTGCGTGACAAAAACACGCCAGGTAAAAATCGCGTTGGGTAGGGTACAAACCAAACCACCCAAACCGGTGGATAACGCTACTGAGCGCCCCCAATACAAACCGATTAAACCGCCTGTGACTGCAACCAAGATCTGTGCAAAAATAACACTTTTCGCGCCTCGTTGCATCGTCTGAACCATCACAAAATTTCCCAAAAAACACAGACAAAATGGCCAATTCAGCCTAGAAACCGCCCAGGAGTATAAAGATAAAGACGAGGGCTTGCAAGCGAGATATTCGTTTGCAAAGCCCCATTCATTGCACCCATTGCACCACCGAGAGACCTATTGCACCAATTGCACCAAGCAAAAACTTGAAAGATCAGAAATCACCAAATTGTGATTGCAAAATAGCAATAGCTGCCGCTGTTGCTGTTTCTGTGCGCATAATACGTGGGCCGAGGCGCAACCGGTGTGCAGTGGCAGCTGCAGATAATTCTTCGTCTGAAAAATCGCCCTCAGGACCGATGAATAAATTGATCTGCGTAGGCTTTTCTTTGAGGGATAACACCTCGCCTGTCACATGCAACAACACATTGGTTTGATCCGCCGTTGTGGTCAGCACCTCATCAAATGTTTGCGGTGCATGCAGGGCGGGGATCACTTGCCGCTCGCATTGTTCACACGCGCTGACGATCACCCCTTGCCAGTGCACTAAGCGTTTCTCCGCTTCTTTATGCGACAAACTATGTTCTGTCACCATGGGCGTGATCGCCGTCACCCCCAGTTCCACCGCCTTTTGTATCCCAAAGTCCATGCGATCGCCACGCGCAATCGCCTGATACAAATGGAGCTTACATGGTGATTCAGTCTGACGGGTGATAGCTTCGCGGCACAACAGCGTCACCGCATGACGCGCCGTTTCCGTGACCTCACACAAAAATTCTTGCTGCTGATCGTTAAACACATACACCGTGCGCCCAACTTTCACCCGCATCACATGCAATAAATGATGCGCGATTTGATCACGCACTAAAATACTGGCATCTAAGTTCAGAGGCTGTTGAATATAAATGCGTGGTATATGTTTGTGGGCGCGCATGTGAAAATCCTTTATCATTTTTTAGTAACAAGACCTCGTATCGCGATCAAAAACCGTCGAAGGCAGGGATAGCCTTCGTCGAGCGCCAGGGATGGCTTTATGCGTGTTTTTGATTGCGATACGAGGTCCTGTTACAACAACAATATTGATGATAAACGACAATTCACCCTACAGCCGCATGATGCTTCACTTCATCTAACACTTGCCGTAACACTTCCGACTTAATCGGTTTTTTCAAATGTGCCTGCATGCCAGCTGCCAAGACCTCTTTGGTATCGCTATCTGCCACATGCGCAGTTAACGCAAATACAGGCACTTTATTCTCAGGGTCATATTGCGATTTAATTTCTTTTGTTAAGGCATAGCCACTCATATCTGGCAAGCCGATATCCATGAGCACCAAATCGTAATCGGTATTAAACAATTCCAACGCCGTTTTCGCATCAGGTGCAATATCCACAGAACAGTTTAATGGTTTTAGCATGTTAACAACCACACGCTGATTAATCACATTATCTTCGACCAACAATACATGTGTGATCGCGCACTTTGAAGCGTTTGCCAGTAAATCTACCATGGCCGAGCCTTTTGTTTCTTTTTTATCTTCCCATGGCAAGGTTAAGGTGAAAACAAAGGTTGACCCTTCACCTGGCTCGCTCACCGCACGCACATCACCTTTCATTTTTTCAACAAGGTGTTTCACGATCGTTAATCCTAAACCAAGTCCTTCATGCTTACCTTCGTAAGATGAATAGCCGCGGTTAAAGCGTTCAAAAATTTCTGGTATACGTGATTTTTCAATACCCGCCCCGGTATCACTCACTGCAATTTGTAGCGTAATTTCTTCTTCGACTTTATTAAGACAAGTAACGCGTAAACCAATATTACCCGCTTGAGTAAACTTGATCGCATTGTCTAACAAATGCCGTAACACTAAACGTAACTTATCCGCATCAATGGTAAGCAAGCCTTTTTCAAAAATCGGATCGATTTTCGTTGTAAACTGTAAGCCTGCGTTCAATGCTCGTCGACGAAATTGTTCTGACAGTTGGCGTAACACCTCTGACAAATCTGTAGGCGCAACAGAGAGAGCGCAACCATCTTCCTCAAGTTTTGATAACAACAAGATAGAATCAATCGCGGAAGACAATTGTTCTCCGGCACACAATAAATCCGTCAACATCGTATGCTGAGAAGTTGATAGCGTCGCATCCTGTTTTAGCACCTCTGCCATGCCAATAATACCATTAAGCGGTGTCCGTAGATCATGACTCACACATGCCATAAATTCAGATTTTGCCTGCTTAGATTTATCGGCTACGCGACGCATATTATCCAGCGCCTGACGCTGCATTAGTGATTCCGTCACATCCATCGCATGACCAATCACACCAATGGTTTCACCTAGTGCATTTTTGTAAGGCGCTTTCATCACGGTGTAACGATGTTGTGGGCGACGAGGAAAATTTAGCATCTCGTCGAAATGAATCGGCCTATCAGCTTTAATGACTTGCAAGTCATGCTCATGCAATAAGGCACCTTGCTCACCAAACACATCGCTGTCTGTTCGGCCAATAACATCTTCTTGCTTCATGCCCAACAAAGTCAGTGCATCACCATAAAAACCAAGGTAACGCCCGTCAATATCTTTCCAGAACAAATTGCCAATCACAGATTGAGAGAGTTTCCGTAGAAACTGATCCGCAGAAAAAATAGCGGAAGGAGGAGAGCAACGCCCCTGTAAAACAATCATCTCGCCACAACGACATACTTGCCAATCAATTTTGTCCGCATGCACTGTTTGCACATTTTTAATCGCATCCAACATCGGTTGATTGACGGCAGAAAGCCCCTCAACGAAGACGTCAGAGCGTGGCACAGCAATACCCTGCCGCAAACATAGATGAATAAAATTCTGATGTGAAAGCTCTGTGGCAGACCAGCCTAAATACGCTGCTGCCGCGGGGTTAACATGCACAATTTCGGCATTAGCGTTAACTGCTACCACCAAATCTTGCGTGTTATTGAAGATCTGCTCAAATAATGCACCACCATCAGGTGCTGGCGCCTTTAATTTTTCCATTTTTACATTTCCTATAAAAGATGTTGTACAAAACACAGCCAGTTTTATGTACGACAACTTGAGCGATGAGGATAATAACACAACTTTTTATTTTTTTAAATTTTTTTATTTTATTTGCAAATATATGTATAATGCGTTCGCTTTCTAACGGCAATGAGAGCACCCGTAGAATAAAGAAGCCGTACTGGTTCGAAATCGTGTATTTTTAAGAACAATCAGTTAAGGCCAATAATGTCTACGCCAACGAGATGTATTATTCTTTGCGAATCATCGCACTGCCTATCGTGGTTGCATGCCCTCATGGATGCAAATATTCAGATCGTCAGCATTATCACACAACACCCGGCCATCAAAGCATGGGCAACGCAACACAACATTCCCTGCGAACATACGATCACCCCCACAAGTTGGCAAACGGATCCTAGCGCTGACATTTTTATTAACGCAGGCGACCCTTGTGCCATCGCGTCTTTATTACAACAACCGCCATTGCCCATCCTACAGTTAGCAACGCTTGAGTATCCGGCTTACACACATCGTGCGGTTTCTTGGGCAATTTTAGATGAACAAACACAATTAACATGGCATTGGTTAGGAACAGATATTTCTGCGACATTATCGATAGAATCACACGACACGGCAGAAACATTATTGGCTGCTTTATTTAATGCAGCAGGATCTCAGCTAATTTCTGCAATAAATAGCGCAAATCCCGTTCCTTTTGCAACAACAGACACTTTATCGCTACCGAGTTCATGTCTTGATTGGCAACAAGCTGCATCAAAAATTGAAGCCACTTGTCGCGCATTACATTTCGGGAATGAATGGCATCCGTTCGCTGCTTTCAGCTGTGCACTAAACGATCGCACCCTATACATCGATGACATACACAGTCATCAAACACAGACTGGTTTATACCCTGGGACCGTTGTACAGGTTTCAACACAAGGCCTACGTGTGACCACAGCAACCGATGACATCACCATCAAACACGCACGCACGCAAGACAATCAACCGGCGTGCTTTACCACGCTAGGCTTAAGCAAAGGATCACGTCTACCCAGTATTACAGCCTCACAAACACAACAATTATTACAGCAACATCAACAACAACAGCAACATGAGAAATTTTGGGTACAGCAATTACAAGATGTGCAGCCGTTGTCTATTTCACATTTGCCGCGCGACCCAGTCACTTGGCATGACATGCAGGCAACGCAAATTCCAGGCTTAGACGCTCGTCATAACGCCGATTCTGCTGCATTAAGCGCACTAACAGCAATATTGCTAAGCTTATACCTTGAAAATCAAAGCATCAATTTTACGGTTGCCTGGCATTTGCCTCAAGGAAAAGTGGTGCCACTCAGCACTGCATTTCAACCCAACATGACTTTTGATGCTGCCGTAGAAATGATGTCGGCATGTATGCTATCCATTATGCAGCATAAAACGTACTGTGATGATATCTATGTGCGTTACCCAACACTACGCGCGACAGCAACACACACGCTGATTGGTATTATCATCTCAGATAATCCGAATCAAGATAAACGATCATGCTGCCATCCTGCACTATTACATATACACGGCCAAGAGGCTGTTACTGACTTTTATGTTGCAACACATTATTTGAAAAACCCTGTTGTGGCACAAGGCTTTCATCACTTACTCGAACGGATGGCATTTGTTCGAGAACAAATATCTACAGCTAAAGACAAAAAGCTCGCTGAATTTCAGACTTCTCCGTTTCATCATAGCAACAAGCAAAAGAAACCCACGAACAACCAACGCACTTCATTAATTGACCGATTTAATACACTCGCTGCACAAGTTAACAAGCCTATTATAGAGCGTGACAACATCCCCATGACTTATAGTGCCTTGCAAACACTCGTGCATGACATGGCGCTTAAGCTCCAAGCCATCGGCATTCAGCCACACACATTGGTTGCCATACATTTAGAACCAGGCCTACAAGCTATTGTATCTCATCTGGCAATACTCAGTTTAGGTGCAGCCTGCTTGTTGATTGATCCAACTTGCCAAGCCGAACACATTACACACGCCATCAACGATAGTCGCGCAGGCATGCTCTTATCCGGTGAACGCCACATCGCCACATTAAAAAAATCGCTTGCGAAGATTACTTTCCCAATCAATTTCATCGCGCTTGAGCAACTACCCGAAACAAACAATGAAATCATCACAGCGCCAACACTAAACCCTGATGATTTAGCGTATATGCTATATGAGTTCAGCTTATCTGCCAGCCCACGTTGCCACATGTACTCACATCACGCTATCGCTAAGAAAGCATTGAGCACAAGTAACCTTTCTGGCTCTGATGCATTAGTCAGTTATTTGTGGCGCCACCTTTTAACAGGTAAAGTCATTCACTTCAGAACAAAACCCGTCACGAAGAAAACCAATTTAATAGAAAACACGGCAAAAACAATAATGAAAGAACCCAAAACACCCCCAACCCAAGCAACAAAAACGATTACGCCAATGACCATCGAGTCCCAGGCAGAATTTATTCGGATGTTGATGCATGATTTGCACTTAGATCGAACCATTGTACCACTCAACACTTTGCAAGCAGCTAACACTGATCCTCACGCAATATTAATCACAGGATGCACAGGGTTTATTGGCGCACACCTATTGCAAGATTTATTGCGTCACAGTCATGCAACTATTTATTGTTTGATTCGTGAAAAAGAAGGGCGTCACTTAGAAAATGCCATATCAGAAACTATCGAACGCTACACACTAAACCGTGAATTATTTAGCCATGAACGTATCCAGATATTGCAAGGTGACATGACTAAACCGCAGCTAGGGCTAAGCGATAGCGATTATCATGCGCTTGCCTCAAACATTGATGCCATTTACCACTGTGCTGCAGACGTCAATTTACAAAAACAATATTATCAATTGCGTGCGGTCAATGTATTGGGTACCATCGAAATCATTAAGCTGGCTAGTCGCATTAAGTTAAAAGCAATTCATGCGATTTCTACGCTGACCGATGCACATTTGAATAAGCGAAATAGTATTGCTGAAAACTTTCCAGGTATCGATGCCGATCCGATGATTCTACACAATGGCTATACACAAACAAAATACGTGGCTGAGAAATTACTTGCTACCGCCAGTGAACGACTCATCCCCGTGACGGTATATCGTCCTAGCTGGATTATTGGAAGCAGTATTACAGGCTCAATGACGGAAAACCAAGCTATTTTACCAGATGTTATTCAACATTGTTTACGTATGGGTATAGCGCCAGATTGGAAAAGTGAACTACCGCTTGTCCCCGTAGATTTTGTCAGCGAAATGATTAGCAAAATCTCCCTGATGCCACACCGGACACATCACGTTTATAACTTGGTTAATAGCAACACCATGACATGGCAGCATCTGGTGCAGAGTTTCGTGAAGCTCGGTTATAAATTAACGGTCACGCCAGCAAAAGAATGGGTACACCAGTTAATGAGCACACTGAATCAGACAGGCGCTTCTCACGCACTACCTGAAACGTTAGATGCACTAGAACGTACATTAAGACCATTCCATCATCCATTTACGTGTGAAACCAAGAAAACGCAGCAAATAGCCCGAGAATTGGAAATTGCCTACCCCATCCTCAGTGCAGAATTTGCCATTTATTGCCTAGGTTTTCACTCAGATCGTGTGTTCTTTCCACACTTAAAAAACCTCGCCGCCCAAAAAGAAAAAAGTGGTGCGGCGAACGAACAGTTTTATCAGTAACTATCAATAACGATAATGCTCAGGTTTAAATGGACCATCAGTCGATAAGCCAAGATATTGCGCTTGCTTATCTGTAAGGCTTGTTAGCTTCGCACCAACTTTCGCCAAATGTGCGCGCGCAACCTTCTCATCTAAGTGTTTCGGCAAACAATAGACTTTGTTGTCGTAATTGCTGTAATTTTTCCATAATTCAATTTGCGCTAACACTTGGTTGGTAAAGGAATTAGACATCACAAAACTCGCATGCCCCGTTGCACAGCCTAAGTTCACCAAACGGCCTTCTGCTAACAATATAATACGCTTACCATCAGGGAAGATAATATGATCGACCTGAGGCTTAATATTTTCCCAGGTATATTGACGCAATGCAGCGACTTCGATTTCATTATCAAAATGACCGATGTTACATACGATGGCTTGGTTTTTCATCTGCTGCATGTGCGCATGCGTGATCACATCAACATTACCCGTGGTCGTCACAAAAATATCGCCTTGCGAAGCAGCTTCATCCATGGTGATCACATTAAAGCCTTCCATCGCCGCTTGTAGTGCGCAAATAGGATCAATCTCTGTCACCCAAACTTTTGCACCCATCCCACTAAAGGCTTGGGCACAACCTTTACCGACATCACCATAACCCAAGACAACACAAACTTTTCCAGCAATCATCACATCAGTTGCACGTTTGATACCATCGATCAACGATTCACGACAACCATACAAATTATCAAACTTTGATTTAGTCACTGAATCATTCACGTTAATCGCCGGAACCTTCAGCGTTTCTGCTTTCATCATTTCATATAAACGATGCACACCCGTCGTGGTTTCTTCTGATAAACCTTTTACTTCTGTCAATAACTGAGGATATTGCTCATGCATACGAATCGTTAAATCACCGCCGTCATCCAAAATCAAATTAGGCGTCCAACCCTCTACACTCTGAATCGTTTGATCGATGCACCACCAAAATTCATCATCCGTTTCACCTTTCCAGGCAAACACCGGAATACCCGCAGCGGCCATCGCCGCCGCCGCGTGATCTTGTGTAGAGAAAATATTACAAGAAGACCAACGAATTTCTGCGCCTAAAGCCACTAAGGTCTCCATTAAAACGGCCGTTTGCACGGTCATATGTAAACACCCAGCAATGCGTGCACCTTTTAAAGGTTGTTCCTGCTTGTATTCTTCTCGCAATGCCATCAAACCTGGCATTTCTGTTTCTGCAATCGCAATTTCTTTGCGACCCCACTCCGCGAGGCTCATATCTGCGACTTTAAAGTCGGTAATTGTTGCTTCGGTTTTTTCTGCTACTGTCATAAAATATCCTCTCTA
This sequence comes from marine bacterium B5-7, assembly GCA_021604705.1. Classification (NCBI taxonomy): domain Bacteria; kingdom Pseudomonadati; phylum Pseudomonadota; class Gammaproteobacteria; species marine bacterium B5-7. The sequence continues at coordinate 32,197 of BQJM01000003.1, forward strand.
TATTCAGTTAAAATGTTGTTAAAACGCAGTTAAAGATGTCTTTCAAAAACACGCATAAAGCCATCCATGGCGCTCGATGCCGGCTATCCCTGCCGCCAACGGTTTTTGAAAGACATCTTCGCCCGCGCTTCAAGAAGTTTTATACGCGTACTTTTCACTATTCTACAGAGGTCGTTACTAGGTGAGCAGCCTCTCTTAATTCATCCACTTTATCTAAAGCTTCCCAGGGAAGGTTCAAATCATCGCGGCCAAAATGTCCGTAAGCAGCGGTCGGCCCATAAATTGGTTGCAATAGATTCAACATCGCCGTAATCCCCTTAGGTCGCAAGTCAAAGTGCGCACGAATAAGTGCAATGATTTTGTCTTGTGGAATATGTTCGGTCCCAAAAGTTTCTAGGCTAATCGATGTAGGCTCTGCCACACCAATCGCATAAGACACTTGAATTTCCATACGATCCGCAAACCCAGCTGCCACACAATTCTTCGCGACATAACGTGCCGCATACGCCGCAGATCGATCGACTTTACTCGGATCTTTGCCCGAAAAAGCACCGCCACCATGACGCGCCATGCCGCCATAGGTATCCACAATAATTTTACGTCCCGTTAAACCGCAATCACCTAATGGTCCACCAATAACAAAACGACCCGTTGGATTCACAAAATACCGTGTTTTATCCGTGATCCACTTATCAGGGAAAGTGGGCTTAATAATTTCTTCGATGACCGCTTCAACCAAGGTTTCTTGTGAAACATCCGGTGTATGCTGGGTTGATAACACAACAGTATCTACATGCACTGGCTGACCATTGTCATAAGCAAAGGTTACCTGACTTTTCGCATCAGGACGCAACCAGGGAAGGGTGCCTTCTTTTCGGCACACTGCTTGACGCTGCACTAAACGATGCGCATAAGTAATCGGTGCTGGCATAAAAACATCCGTCGCATTCGTCGCATAACCAAACATTAAACCTTGGTCGCCAGCGCCTTGTTCACGATCATCGGTTTCATCCACCCCTTGCGCAATATCCGGTGACTGTTTACCAATCGCAGACAGCACCGCACAAGATTCCCAATCGAACCCCATGTCAGAACTATTGTAGCCAATACGTTTAATGGTTTGACGTGCAATTTCTTCAACGTCTACCCAAGCATTTGTGGAAATCTCCCCGCCAACAATCACCATCCCGGTTTTTACATAGGTTTCACACGCAACGCGTGCATGCTTATCTTGCGTTAATAATGCATCCAATACTTCATCAGAAATTTGATCAGCAATTTTATCCGGGTGCCCTTCCGACACAGACTCTGATGTAAATAAACTGTACCCTGACATGCTTTTTCTCCAAGCTTTTAAAGTAGCAGCATTCTACCGGTTTTCTCCGGAAAAAACACTTGGTATTATTACGTACAAATTATTTTTTTCATAAACTTTCTGGCATTCATGGAGTTATAATCCAAATGCCCGCACAATATGTGCCATAAACCACAAAAAAGACAGTGCAAAATCATGGAAAATTTACTCGCAGCAGAACCCGATGATTTCGACGGTGGTCTCAGCGCAAAGAATTATGCTACCATTACAGAGGTATCCGCCTCTACTGCAACTCGAGACTTGCAATATCTTGTAGATATTGGCGCATTAAAAAAACATGGCGAACGAAAGGGTACACGCTATTATTTAAATCTGGAGCCCGCATCATGAATAAAACAATTGGCAGTATTTTAATGATTATCGGTACCTCGGTAGGTGCTGGTATGCTAGCACTTCCTTTGGTGACGGCGCATAGCAGCATTAGCCTCAGCATTCTCGTCTTAACTGCAGCATGGCTCTTAATGACTTGTGGCGCATTAGCCTTACTCGAAGTGAATTTATGGCTCCCTGCAGACTGCAATCTCATTACCATGGCAAAACATACCCTGGGACGCTGGGGACAAATGAGTATGTGGCTACTGTACTTGCTGCTGCTATATAGTTTGGTTTGTGCTTATTTATCAGGCTCAGGTGACATCCTCAAGTCATTACTTGATCAACACAGCGCATTTAACATGCCACTGTGGTTAGCGACCATGATTTCTCTGGCACTATTCATCTGCATCGTATACCGCGGCATACGCGCCGTTGATCTCACCAACCGAGTACTCATGAGCGTGAAATGCCTAGCCTACACAGGCTTAGTCATTGCCTTAATGCCACACATTCAACTACCTAAGTTATACCAAGGTGATTTTCAATGGCATCACACTGCGTTCATGGTCATGATTACGGCCTTTGGTTATGCCATCATTATTCCTAGTTTACGTCCCTACCTAGACAGTAATCGTCAACGCTTAATCAAAGTTGTTGCCATCGGTAGTTTAATTCCATGGGCCGTGTATCTGTTATGGATTGTGGTCGTACAAGGTTTATTGCCCCGCACAGGGACACATGGCCTGCTCCATATACTGCACTCAGCACAACCTAACGGGGCTCTGATGTTGGCTCTCTCTTCTGTCATTCACAGCGCCTGGTTAGCCAATGTATCAAAATTATTTATTTCAATTTGTGTCGTCACTTCATTTTTAGGTGTTTCTATTTGCTTAGTTGATTTTCTTGCCGATGGTTTACAATACAGAAAACAGGGGCGACAAGGCATTGCTGTATTTAGCACTGCCTTCTTGCCACCGCTTTGTATTGTCCTGATAAAGCCAGCATTATTTGTGCTAGCCCTGCATTATGCCGGCATTTGGTGTATCTGCATTTTGAGCGTACTCCCTATTTTAATGCTGTATGCCGGCCGTTATCGACAAATGCGCCAGGGTAAAACTATTTTGCCCGGTGGAAAAATTCTACTCTGGATCGCATTACTGGCTAATGCCATTGTCTTTGTTTTTTTATTTAAGTAAAACCATGTTACAAACGTTTCAACAACACACACCAAGCTGCGGTCACAAAGTATATTGTCATGAACACGCCAGCGTCATCGGCGAAGTAAAACTAGGTGATGATGTGTCTGTCTGGCCGCAAGCGGTCATCCGCGGCGATGTGAATCATATTACCGTGGGTGATCGGACCAATGTACAAGATAGTGCGGTACTACATGTTACGCATGTGAATCCACAATCCCCAAAAGGATTTCCGCTCATCATAGAAAATGATGTAACGATCGGGCATCACGCCATGTTACATGGCTGTCATGTAAAAGCATTTAGCTTAATCGGCATTGGTGCCACCATATTAGATGGCGCCGTGGTAGAAAGTCATGTTTTATTAGGTGCAGGCAGCTTAGTCACGCCAGGCAAGGTATTAACATCAGGTTATTTATGGATGGGGTCACCGGCAAAAAAAATCCGACCATTGACGGAAGAAGAAATCGCACACTTCGCCTATAGCGCAGAACATTACGTAAAGTTAAAGGATCAATACCTTGCTGAACAATCGCTTTAAACTCACTATTGTTGCAGCCCTCAGCGACAACCATGTGATTGGTTGCAACAACCAACTACCATGGTCTTTGCCCGCAGACATGAAGCGCGTACGCGAATTAACCTTACATAAACCACTACTAATGGGCCGAAAAACCCACGAATCTATCGGGCGTCCGTTACCGGAACGTCACAATATTATTTTGACGAGAAATCCCACGTACCAATCTAAGGGTTGCAGCGTTATTCAAGATATCACGCAACTAGATACGCTCATCCCCAATGAACCAGAAGTGATTTTGTTTGGGGGAGAGCAACTTTATCAATTATTTTTACCACTGGTTGACTGCATGCATTTAACGTTGGTGCATACCACCCTCGAGGGCGATGCTTTTTTTCCTGAATGGAATACGGAAGAATGGGAAGAAACCGAACGCACCGTTCACCAGCCCGATGAAAAAAATACCTTCGCGTATGATTTTGTGACGCTGCTTAGAGATAACCGTGCGCTTTAAAACCAAGTTATAAACGGCACTATCTCACAGAGTTATTACATATAATGTCACATACAAGACATATAACATCACCCGTGCATTCCCAACACGAGTTCATATTGACAATATGAGGTTTCAACCTATACTTCATATTGAGAATATGAAGCTTTCAAGGTTTAGCATGCAGCAATCTCTATTAAAAACTATTATTGCAGAACAACAAGAAATACGACCATTGGATACGCGTATCAATCGCGTATTGCCAATAGAAACAAAACGCTTAGTGGAAACAGAAAATATTCTTATCATCACTGGCATCCGACGGTGTGGAAAATCTACTTTGCTACAACACCTGCGCCAACAGCATCACGAAAAACATTACTACCTTAATTTTGACGATGAACGCTTAATTGAATTTACCATTCATGACTTTCAGCTCATGATGGAAATCTTCATTGAACTCTTTGGTAAAGAAAAAACATGTTACTTTGATGAAATCCAAAATATCGAAGGCTGGGAACGCTTTGTTCGCAGGCTATACGATCAGGGATATAAAATATTTATTACCGGATCAAATGCTAACATGTTAAGCCAAGAATTAGGCACACATCTAACCGGCCGTCACATCACACTTGAACTCTACCCGTTTTCTTTTCATGAATTCTCTGCCTATAAACAACTAGAAGTCCACACAAAAATAATAACAACAGAAAAAAAAGTTGAACTAAAAAAACATATCGAAAGTTATCTACAAATTGGTGGATTTCCTCAATTCATTAAAGAAGAAATGATCGACTACCTACAAAGTCTTTATGAAAACATTCTCTATAAAGACATCATTGTGCGATATAAGCTACCTTCCGAGCATGCAATTAAGCAACTAGCATTTCACTTTGCAAGCAATATCGGAAAAGAGATCACCTATAATTCCCTAAGAAAAATGTTAGGTTTAGGCAGCACGAATACGCTCTCAGACTACTGCGAATACTTTGAAAATTGTTATTTATTCTTTTTAGTTAGGCGCTTCAACTATTCTTTAAAAACTCAGATTGCGTCACCAAAAAAAGTTTATGCAATCGACACAGGTATGGCGCGCGCCATTGGATTCCGATCAACCCGCGATCGCGGTCGCATGTTGGAGAACTTGGTTTTTATTGAGCTCAAGCGCAGAAAATATGAAATTTATTATCACCGTGAAACAAAAGAATGTGACTTTGTTGCATGTAAGCAAAACCATATCGAGCATCTAATCCAAGTATGTTACGACTTATCAGAAAAAGAAACAAAGACACGTGAAATAGATGGATTGCTTGATGCCATGGAAACCTACCAAATCACAGAGGGACTCATCATCACTTTATCAGAAAGTGCTAAGCACCAAGTCGAACACAAGCATTGTGTCTACACAATAAACGTCGTCCCGATCTGGGAATGGTTATCGGTTTGATCTTATAACTTTGATTAAGCGCTAACGCTAAACAACTGCTGATCCTCAAGGCGCAGCGCTGTTAATTGCTCGCCCCAAACACAGCCCGTATCAAGCGCATGCACATTTGGCGTATTAGTTACACCGCGCAAAGAAGCCCAATGCCCGAAAGCAATCTGTTCTTCGTGGGTTTTCCGGTTTTCTTGCGAAAACCACGGTAGCATGCCATCAGGTTGTGTTGATAAGTCACCTTTATGTTGCAGATCTAAACGACCCTTAGCATCGCAAAAACGCATACGCGTAAATACATTCACTAGAAATTGATTTTTAGCTTTATCTGTAAATGCATCTGCAAAGCTTAATGCGGCACTACAAAAACAAGTCGATAAGAATGTTAGATAGTCATCACCACGTAATTGTTCTTCAAGTTGCTTTGCATACTGCTGTGCATGCTTCAGATCCCAGCTTGGATGTAATCCCGCATGGACCAGTGTCCATTGTTTTTGATGATGTAATAGCGGCTGTTGTCGTAACCAATCACACAGCGCATCTTTTTCGTCTGATTCCATCACATCTTGAAAGGTATCTTCTTCCGTCATCTCGCGAACACCTTTGCATACCGCGAGCATGTGCAAATCATGGTTGCCCAATACAGTAACTACTTTCGGTAGTGAGCGCACAAATTGTAAGACCTTCAAGGAATCAGGCCCACGATTCACTAAATCTCCAGCAAACCATAGCGTATCTTTGTTTTGTTCAAACTCACACGCTGCTAACAAACGCTGCAAGGGGTCAAAACAACCCTGCACATCACCAATCACATAAATACTCATTCCATCTCCAACTGTAGTTGTTCTAAACGTTCGGGGGTGCCCACATCGTGCCAGATACCCGAGTAATATTCACCGGAAATTAATCCTTGCTCGACCTTCTCTCGCCAAATAGGGACAATAGAAAATGGTCCAGGCTCACACCCTTGAAATAAATCAGGATGATACACACGAATGCCAGAAAAAGTATAGCGCGGTGAACCTGTATTGGTTAATACATTATTTTCTATCGAAAAATCCCCATCAGCATGTCCCAAAGGATTTTCTACCAAAATAAAATGCGCCAATTTGTTTTCAGGCAAATGTAAATCATGAAAAGGATAATCGGTATAAACATCTGCATTTAACACAATAAAGGGTGATGGGCCTAAGAAAGGTAGGGCATTCAACACGCCGCCACCAGAATCCAGCAAATCAGGCTCCCACAGGTAGGTGATCTCTGTATCGAATTGGCTGCCATCGCCAAGGACGTCTTCGATCTGCTCACCTAAGTAGTGTAGGTTGATCACAATCTCTTGTGTGCCTGCGGCGGCTAAGCGCTCGACATGATGCACAATTAATGGTTTGCCCTGTACTTCAATCAGTGATTTATGTTTTGTCTTTGTAATATCAGACAAGCGTTTACCGTAACCCGCGGCGAGTATCATGGCTTTCATACCGTGACGTCCTCATACAGTGGTGTGACCGTCTCTGCCATAAAATGAGTAAACGCAGCCAATGCAGGGTACTTCGGCAAAACGGTATTCACGTAATACAGTGCTCGGCGAATATCAGGCAAATAGCGATCATCATTATCACGTAAACTTTTCCGTGCAAATATAAAGATAGCTTTTAAATGACGTTGCACCCCCATTAAATCAAACCAACGTATCCAGTCAGCACGATCATATTTTTCCACAACACCTTGTCTTTCGGCTTCTTCAATATAATAAGCAAACCAATTCATCACTTGCTCATCCGGCCAATCGACATAACAATCTCTTAAGAGAGACACAACATCGTAGGTAATGGGCCCACTCATCGCATCTTGAAAATCAATAACACCGATTGCATTGTCTGGTGTCAGTAATAAATTACGCGAATGATAATCACGATGAATACACACTGGTGGTTGCTCTTCAGCAGATTGAATCATCACCTTAAATGCTGTTTGCACAGTCTGTTTAATAGCCGGCGTTAAGTCTAATTGTAAATATTTTTCTATAAACCATCCGTTAAAATGATCTAGTTCCTTTTGCATAAACCCCGCATCAAATGCTTGCAGTGTATCCGTCGAACATTGCTGAATCGGTAGCAACATGTCAATCGAGGCACGGTATAAAACACTTGCCGCTTCATCATAACGATCAGCGCTCTCTTGAATTGTCGAGAACAAACGGCCAAGCAAGTCATCACCAAAATCTGTCAGCAATAAAAATCCCTGCTCAAGATCTTGAGCAACAAGACTGGGAACATTCACGTTTTTTTGTAAAAATAATTGTGTGATAGCAACAAAGGGATGACAGTCTTCTTTTTCCGGCGGGGCGTCCATCACTATCCACGTTTGATTGTCTTGTTTAACGCGGAAATAACGACGAAAGCTGGCATCCACAGGTAACGCCATGAATGTGCATGCACCCATCTGATCGTGCACCCAACTTTCGCATTGTTGTTGTCGTTGATCAGTCATTACATAACCGGGAGATGGAAAAGATGTACAAGCCAACCCTGTAATGCCATCACCATCGGCACCATAATGCGATGCAACAGACCTAGCATGAGTAAAGCTAACATAATATATAAGCCATAGGGTTCAATACGATCTAGCCAAATAGTCCAGCGCGGCGGTAATAAACCCGCAAGAATACGGCTGCCGTCAAGCGGAGGTATAGGTAATAAGTTCAAAACAGCAAAAACAAGATTTAAGGAAATCCCTGCAGCACACATACCCAAAAACATTTCCATTCGTGGTGTTAATCCTGTAACAGATACGCTGAGCAATTTAAACAAACCCGCCCAAACGATCGCCATTAGAATGTTTGCAAGTGGCCCAGCCAATGCCACAATCATGCCGTCGCGTCGTGGTTTTCTTAAATTGCGTTCTGTGACTGGCACGGGTTTAGCCCAACCAAATAAAAAACCACCCGAAAATAATAGAAACATGGGTACTAATAAAGTACCAATTGGGTCGATGTGCTTAGCGGGGTTTAAGCTTAAGCGTCCCAGCATTTTTGCTGTCGGGTCGCCCAGCTTGTATGCCGCATAACCATGCGCCACCTCATGGAAAACAATGGCAAAAATCAGCGGTATAATCACCACTGCAAATTGTTGTAGAAAAGCCGAACTATTCATATATCCCCATGATCATTGAAAATGCAATCTTAAGCGCTCCATCTTAAATTAAGTTAGCATGTTGGGTCAAATATCCTTATAATTCGTTTTCTCATTGTCATGCGGGCATGTGATCTGACATCTCCTGGTAATACAGTGTCAATAGATGGAGATCCCGGCTCAAGGCCGGGATGACAGGATTTATTCCTTCGGCAAATACTGGAATGACGGGGACTATTTTTTCAGCAAATGTCGAGATGACAGGGAACCAAGGTTTAAGATGAAATGTTGCCACATCATTGCTATCACATTCGGGCTAACTCTCGCAATTTCGGGGGTGGCAAAGCAAACTGATCTCGATGCACCAACGCCGAAACAAATTCTTTCCCCATTTCCCATTCAAAAACAATTGTATCCGCTATCCCATAAGATGCTTATTCAAACGCTAGGTTGGGTACCTGACACACAAGCACACGATTGTTGTAAAGGGTATTACCAAGAACCTTTTTTCGAATTAAAAGGCCAAACGCTCAAACCCTTAGATGAAAGCACAACGCACATTCAGGCAAAAACGTCTCGCTTTGTGCAACACGGGATCTCAACTTTATTTGGCCATGTGTTTATCACGCAACCTGGCCGTATATTGAAGGCAAAAAAAGCCTATGTTTATCAAGATCCGACAACAGGCACATTGCAAACAGCCGAACTTTTTGATCATGTGAGCATTCGCGAGCCTGGCAAATATATCGTTGGCTCCCGCGCACATATTTATTTCGAGAAAAATAGCGCCTCCATCGATCAAGCAACCTATCGACTAGCGCCAAGTAATGGCGATGGCTCTATTAAACAAGCGAAACGCGTCGGTGATCAACAACACATTCGCAGCCTTAATGCTTGGGGCCGTGCGATTCGTTTAGAACAAGTAAAACCCGGCTTATTAAAGCTCCATCATGCAAGTTACAGCACTTGCCCACCAGACAGCCATACTTGGCATGTAAAAGGTAACACCATTGATCTTAATCGGGAAACAGGACGTGGCGAACTCTACAATGGTGCATTGTATGTTCATCAACTTCCCATTATGTATTTACCCTATTTCAATTTCCCAATAGATAAGCGACGTAAAAGTGGTTTTCTATATCCAAGCTATTCTTACAACAACGATTCTGGCGTGATGATCAGTGTTCCATTTTATTGGAACCTAGCCCCGAACTATGACATGTTAATCACACCGAAATTTATGGGGCACCGCGGCATACAGCTACAAGATATGTTCCGTTACCTCACTAAACATAACAGCGGCCATATGTATGGCGAGTTTTTGCCGGGTGATGCGGTCTTTAAGCGTTTCCGCGACAAGGCAACAAGTGATGAATACCCTGGACGTACAGCTGATTTTTCACGCCTAGAGAATAGTTCAAGCAATCGCGGCATTTTTTCTGTGCACGATGACTCACATTGGGGGAAACATCTACGCACAGAACTAACTTATAATTACATCAGCGATGATTATTATTTTGAGGATTTTGACCAGATCCCAGGATTAGGTACCAGCGTCAGCACCGCACAATTCGACCGACGCTTTAATGCAAATTATGAATCAGCCTATTGGTCTCTGAGTGGTTTATTACAAACGTATCAAACGCTACACCCCGTCAACCAAAGTCCTATCGCTAGTCCATATAGTCAAATGCCCGCCATTTCGTTGACGACACATGCACCAACGATTTTTGGCATCAACCCTTCTTTACAAGCACAATACACTGACTTTACCCACACTCGAACGCCAGGGCAATCACAAGTCGTCAATGGTGAACGTGCACATATATTACCTGGATTAAGTGTTCCTTTGCACTGGGCTTCAGGATTCATTAAACCAAGGATCCAAGCGGATGTCGTCAATTACACCCTAAAAGATCAAGCAACAGAACAAGCGAAACATCCCTTCAGAGCATTACCTATTTTTGATGTAGACAGTGGTTTGTACTTTGATAAACAAACCAATTTATTTCACCATCACTACACACAAACACTAGAACCTCAAGCCTATTATGCCTTCGTGCCTTACAAAAACCAGCAAGATATTCCCTTGTTTGACAGCAGTGAGCCCGCGTTAACCGTGCCTCAAATGTTAACCTATAACCGGTTTAGTGGCATTGATCGTCTTGCAGACACTAACCGTTTAAGCCTAGCGATGACATCACGCTTTATTGATAATCAAACCGGCGCAGAACAATTTGTCTTTCAATTAGGGCAAATGATTTATTTTAGTAATCGTCGTGTCAGTTTGTCAGGGAATGATTTAACGGATCTATCTAGCACTGATCCGTATTCACCCTTGGTCGGTAACTTTCAATATCGTTTAAATCATGATTGGCAGCTAAAGGGAAATGCCGCATTTAGTTATCACCATGACACCCCCATTAGTCAAGGTGCACAATTCCATTATCAAACTGATAATCAGCACATTTTCAATATTGGTTATAGTTTCACGCAATTGGTTTCGCCAGTACAAGTGGGCGGCATGGATATTAATCGTGGCTCACAAATTATGGGCGCCAACCCAAAAGAATTGATTGCATCCATGTATTGGCCATTGCCGCTACCTCATTGGTACACCTTTGGCTTCGCTGACTACGATGTTGGCAATAAGCATGCCATGGGCACACTATATGGCATTGAATATGACAGCTGTTGCTGGGGCTTACGGCTATTGAATAGCCGAACTTTCCACTTTCTCAATGCACAATCAGATCAAAACATCTATAATACCACCACAATTTTACAAGTGGTCTTGAAAGGCTTAGGCTCCATCAGCAATAGTGGCACTAGCGACTTGCTGGCGGGGAACATCTCTGGCTTTCACGACAGCTATCAACAAGGGGCTTTTTAAATGAGAACATTTTTCCGCGCACTGATCGCAACGATCTTTTTGAGTTGCACACTAACGCATGCGACCACAAAGGTTCTTGATCGTGTCGTTGCTGTTGTGAATAACAGCATTGTGACACAGCATCAATTAAACGCTGCCGTACAACAAGTAAAATCAAACTTGAAACGCGCGAAAGTAAAAACGCCGTCTGATAAAGCGCTACGCGAACAAGTCTTGCAGCAATTAATTATGCAAGACATTCAATTAGAATTAGCAAAACGTAATCAAATTTCTATTTCAGATCAAGATGTCGATAATGCTATCGCGGCCATGGCGAAGCAAAATCATATTTCAATGAAACAACTACAAAATAAAATCACAAAAAGTGGAGGCAACTTCCATGATTTTCGCCATGAGTTACACAAACAACTTCTAACACAAAAATTACAAGGCTTAGAAGTCGGTGCAAAGATTCATATATCAGATCAAGAAGTGGCACAAACACGCCGCATGCTGAAACATCAGAAAATGCAGGTACTTTATCATTTACAAAACATTTTAATTCCCTTGCCGCCCATACCATCCACTGCGGCAGTACAAGCAGCAAAACAAGAAGCCAATACTATTTTATTGAAGTTAAAAAATGGTGCTGATTTCAAACAAATTGCTGTTTCACATTCCAGCGCAGACAATGCACTTGAAGGTGGCGATTTAGGCTGGCGTCATTTAGCAGAAATGCCTGATGCCTTCGCTGCTGCGGCACGCACAGCACAGATGGGCGATGTATTAGGGCCTATTCGTACAGCCAATGGCTTCCATCTGTTAAAAGTCCTCGCCATAAAAAATAAAACGAAAACAAAAGCGCTATCCGACAATGATATTCGTAACATGCTCTATCGCCGAAAAATGCTAGAGCAAGTGCAATTGTGGCTACAAGCTTTACGCGGCAATGCTTACGTAAAAATGATCCCTTCAACAAAATAATCCAGCGAGAACAACATGACAGAAAGAAAAACCGTTTATGCATTGTTAACTACCGTCACTATTTGGGCATCTGCCTTCGTCGGTGTGCGCGCGGGTTTACATAGCTACCATCCTGGCAGCATGGCCTTATTGCGCTATCTTGTCGCCTCTCTTTGTATGGCTTTTTTATTCTTTCGTCGTCCTCAACGCGCTACGGTCACTGTGCGTGACTGGGTCAATATTTTTATTCTGGGCATATTAGGCTTTGGTGTTTACAATATTGCATTAAATTATGGTGAAATCAGCGTACCTGCGGGAATTGCCAGTTTTATTGTGTGTCAAATTCCCGTCATGACAACCATCTTAGCCGTTTATTTCTTAGGTGAACGCTTACCCTGGTTGGCATGGGTAGGTATTGTTATCAGCATTGCAGGGATCACCGTCATTGCATTGGGTGAAAAAGAAGGCTTACATTTTGATAAAGGCGTTTGGTACACATTGATTGCCGCCGCGTCAGGCAGCTTATACGCAGCATTTCAGAAACCATTACTCAAAAGAATACACCCTATCGAATTTACGACCTATGCCATTTGGGCCGGCACCATCTCTTTATTAATGTATACGCCAGAAATGTTGCATGACATTCCACGTGCCTCCTTACACGACACAATATGGGTGATTTACATGGGTATTTTCCCTGGTGCCATTGCTTATGCCTTGTGGACTTATTCGCTATCTAAACTGCCCGCAAGCATTGCTTCAACGTATTTGTATCTCATGCCATTAATTGCCGTTGTGATGGGATACATCATGCTAAATGAAATGCCCAACCGCATGTCACTCATCGGTGGCGTGATCGCATTGGTCGGTGCCATGGTGGTAAATTTGCGGAAGAGGAAGTAGCAGTAACACTACAACTCAATATCTCTCGGCAAAGAACGATCCCGCTCAATGCTCAGTTCTTCGCCGGGCGGGAACCGCTGCCGAAAAAAATCCACGATATTCTCATCATCACACTCAACACGTTCTTCCGTTTTGTTCGTGCTTTCCTTCGGATTCGAATCCCTCATCATCCACCTCTTTGATATAAAAAACATCCCTCCATTAGACAAATTTGTCTAATGCTCACTGGACAAATTTGTCCAGTGAGGCGATACTTTTAGAGTCAAAAGAACCTTAAGAAATCTTTTTGGGCGTTTTTCGACTAAACATCCAGATTCGAGGCATTCAGCGCATTCGTCTCAATAAAGTCGCGGCGAGGCTCAACTTGATCGCCCATCAGGCATGTAAACAATTGATCGGCAGCAACGGCATCTTCAATCGTCACTTGTAGCAAACGACGGTTATTGTGATCCATCGTGGTTTCCCACAGTTGATCCGGATTCATCTCACCCAAACCTTTGTAACGCTGGATACCTTGACCACGCTTGGCTTCTTTCAGTAACCAATCTAGGGCCGCAGCAAATGAATCGACCGCTTGTTGTTTATCAGCACGCTGCACATAAGCGCCTTCAGATAACAAGCCTTGCAAGCTTTCACCCAGCTGCTGCATCGCAGCATATTCAGGGGAGGCCAAGAACGTTGGCGTTAGGATATATTCTGATTTGTTACCGTGGAAAACCAAAGTAACTTTCGGCAAGAAAGTATGACGCTCAGGATCTTCTTCCAAACTAACCGTATAGATCGCACCTTCGCCCTGGAAAGCAGACAAGCGTTGTTGCAAAGCGGTATGCCACGTTTGCATATTTTTGCTATCTGTTAATTGTGCATCTGTTAACGCAGGCACATGAACTAGCTGCCTTAATAAATCTTCTGGGAATCGGCGTGACAAACGTTTAATCATTTGCATCACCGTTTGATACTGTTTTACCAGGGTTTCTAGCGCTGTACCGGAAATTGCCGGCGCATCTGCACTCACATGTAATGCAGCACCATCTAATGCGATCGATAACAAGTATTCATCTAATGCCAAATCATCTTTGATGTATTGTTCTTGCTTACCTTTTTTAATTTTATACAATGGTGGTTGCGCAATATAAATATAACCGCGCTCAACCAGTTCTGGCATTTGTCGATAGAAGAAAGTTAATAACAAAGTACGAATGTGTGAACCATCCACATCAGCATCCGTCATGATAATGATTTTATGATAACGTAATTTATCGGGGTTATATTCTTCGCGACCAATACCACAACCTAGTGCGGTAATTAATGTACCGACCTCTGCAGAAGCAAGCATTTTATCAAAGCGTGCTTTTTCCACATTAAGAATTTTACCTTTAAGTGGTAAAATCGCTTGCGTACGACGATCACGCCCTTGTTTTGCTGAACCACCCGCAGAATCACCCTCGACGAGGAATAGTTCAGACAGAGCAGGATCTTTTTCTTGGCAATCTGCTAACTTACCTGGTAACCCAGCGATATCTAACACATTCTTACGTCGCGTCATGTCCCGCGCTTTACGCGCTGCTTCACGTGCACGTGCCGCCTCAATCATTTTAGTCACAATCGCTTTTGCTTCACGCGGATTTTCTAACAAGAAGTCTTGTAATCTTTCACCAACCGCAGATTCAACCAATGGTTTTACCTCAGAAGAAACCAATTTATCTTTCGTCTGTGACGAGAATTTTGGATCAGGTACTTTCACTGACAATACACAAGTTAAGCCTTCGCGCGCATCATCACCAACCGTTTGGACTTTTTGCTTTGCGGCAATCCCTTCTTTTTCAATATAGCCATTCAATGTTCGCGTTAGTGCCGCACGGAATCCCGCCAAATGCGTACCGCCATCACGCTGTGGAATATTATTCGTATAGCAAAATACAGATTCTTGGAAGGAATCATTCCACTGCATCGCCACTTCCACGACGACATCTTCTTTCTGCATGGTGAAGTGAAAAACATTACTATGTACAGCCGTTTTATTCAGATTTAAGTATTCAACGAAACCACGGATACCACCTTCATATTCAAATAGATCTTCGCGATCTTCACGCTCATCAATTAGATGAATGCTAATGCCAGAGTTTAAGAACGCTAATTCACGTAAACGTTTCGCTAAAATATCGTAATGAAATACAGTTTTTGCAAAGATCTCTGTGCTTGGTTTAAAGCGGATTTCAGTACCCGTTGCAGTCGTGTCACCGGTTACCGCCAAGGGTGATTGGGGCTCACCTAAGCGATAAGTTTGTTCATGAATATGTCCAGCACGACGAATTAAGAGGTTCAATTCTTCCGATAAAGCATTCACAACCGACACACCCACACCATGCAAACCACCGGACACTTTGTAAGAGTTATCGTCGAATTTACCCCCGGCATGTAACACCGTCATGATCACTTCTGCGGCCGACTGTCCTTCTTCATGCATATCTACCGGAATACCACGACCATCATCCGTCACGGTAACAGAATTATCTGTGTGGATAATCACTTTGATTTTTTTACAATGACCAGCTAAGGCTTCATCGATCGCATTATCAACGACCTCAAAGACCATGTGATGTAGGCCGGTCCCATCATCCGTGTCGCCAATATACATCCCTGGACGTTTGCGAACAGCGTCTAATCCCTTAAGGACTTTAATGTTCGATGCGCCATAATCATCAGTGGTACTCATGCCTGCTCTCCGCAGTATTGTTAAGACCCGAATTCTACCATTTCTAAGCGCCAAAAACACGCGAAAAGAAACTTTTTATATCATAAGATAGTAAGTTTGTCGGGTTGTAACTGCTTGATTTTATTGAAGAAAAACAACAACCCTGCAATTTTGCAGTGCGATTGCAAAATTGCAGGGCATGGTCAAAGTTGGTTCCTTACACGATTTTAGACGATTCATTCAGTTGCTCGCAGCAAATGTCGCTCAAACACTGGATTACAGCCACTATGCACGTGACATTGGTGTGTCAGTTAACACTATCAAAAGTTGGTTATCAATCCTGGAAATTTCTTATATCGTTTTTACACTTCCAGCTTATTCATCTAATTTACGTAAACGTATCGTAAAATCACCCAAAGTTTATTTCTATGACACCGGCTTAGTTACACACTTAACCGGAATAGAAAACATGAAACAGTTTGAGAGTAACATTATGGGTGGGACACTATTTGAAAATTATGTCATCTCAGAAATCGTGAAAAACAATTATCACCATCAACTTAACCAACAATTTTACTTTCTGCGCACTCACGATGGCATGGAAATTGATCTTATCATCGAACACAAACAACAACGAACACTCATTGAAATTAAACGAAGCGCAACATTTAACCCCAGCATGGTTCGTCATCTAAAAACCTTCCGGGAAGCGTCTGACCACTGTATATTGCTATACAATGGTGAAACACTACCGGAAGGGGAAACTCGCATTACTAATTACCGAGACTATCTAACCGAATAACAGTTTTTTACTTCGTAATATCCGTTTTCTTGGTCGCCTTGCTGTAGGCTTTAAACGGCATATACATATCCCACATACGATAAATCTTTCCATGTTTTATTTTCGCAATGAATAGCTCTCTAAACTTGCTAGGCTGACCATTCACATCACCGGCAAACCACAAGCGTGCAACCACCTTGTCACCACATGCAAAAATATCCTGGAAATCATAGGTGATTTTTGGAATTGCCTTATAAAGATTTTTGTGGATCTCAATATCATCTTGCAAAGTGATACGATAGTTGTTATCAAACATAACAGCATCTTGTGTAAAATAGTCCGGCATTTTCGATAAGTCATGCGCAGAAATAACGTGCTTAAACATCCCTTTCACTACCGCAATATTTTGTTGCGTACTACTAGCTTGTCCTGCTGCCATTACCAAGCCAGCAGCCCCCAATAAAGCGATACACAATCCTTTTTTCCAATGTTTCATCAGTTTCTCCTCAGTTTGCGCGATCAAGCGCAGGTTTTACATAAAAATAATAGACGCACCATGCCAATGCAGGACAAATGATCGTGACCCAAGCAAATGGCACTTGTGTGGTATGTGGTAAATGCGCAACGATCGCGCCAACCACAGCGCCCCCAGCAATTTGCAGCGAACTATAAAGCGCACCCGCATAGCCAGCAATGTGGCCAAATGGTGTAAATGCTGTGGCAAATACGTTTGGCCAAACCAAAGTAGCGCCCGTGTAAAAAATCATAATGGGTACAATGATGGCATAAACATTAACACCCCAAAATAGATGGCCAGCAAGCAACATAACACCAGAAATCACCATTAACCCCCAGCCAACATTCAGCATAAAAGACATGCCTAATTTCGTCACTAATTTAGCATTCAATTGGCTCGCAATAAACATAGGAAAAGAGCTTGAAGCTAAAATAACCCAGCCAAATGCAACTGGCGTCATGTTCAATTGATTCATTAA
Source organism: marine bacterium B5-7 (assembly GCA_021604705.1). Taxonomy (NCBI): domain Bacteria; kingdom Pseudomonadati; phylum Pseudomonadota; class Gammaproteobacteria; species marine bacterium B5-7. The sequence continues at coordinate 49,871 of BQJM01000003.1, forward strand.
CAGTGCAGGCGAAACGACCAGCCATGAAAAGAATGCGCCGTAAGTCAAAAAAATACAACTCACTAAGCCCATAAAAACACGGTTTGTTAACATCATTGAAAACGTACTTAAAATAAAACGTGGTTTTAAGCGTTCTTTGTGATGATGAGCACTGGTTTCTTTTAGAAGAAAAATCACTGCCAACATAGTCACGAAGGAGTATAGCGACAAGAAATGAAAATTAGCTCGCCATCCTAAGTAATGTTGCAAATAGCCCCCTAACATCGGTACGGCCGGCACGGCAAAAATCATAATCATCGAAAAATAGGAACCATACTTCGCAAGCTCTTCACCTTTAAAGGTGTCACGGAAAATTGTACGCCATAGCGCACCACCGGCACCCGCACCACAACCTTGAATTAATCGCCCAACAATCAACGCGTGAATACTTTGCGCATGAGCACACACAAACGTACCAACTAACATGATCAAGAGACCGGCAACTAAGGGGAGGCGACGGCCAACACCTTCAGACAAAGGGCCATAAATAAGCTGTGATAAACCATAACCGAGCATGTAAATTGCCATGCTGAGCTGCACTAAACTAATAGGCGCATGAAAAGCGGTGCTAATCGCAGACATAGAAGGCATATAAATATCTGACGCGGCTTGCCCCAGACATCCAATCAATATAATGTTTAAAAACAATAACTTAAGTGACTTCATGACATCCCCCATTACGGCCAACATTGACCAATCAATCAATATTTGTTATCGTAACAGACATTGACCAATTGGTCAACAGTTTGGGGGGATGTCATGGGAAAAATGGGTTACACTAGTGCAGACAAAACGCGCCTTAGTATTTTAAAGGCAGCTAAAACACTATTCGTGAGACATGGCTATGCAGGCACTTCGATGGCAAATGTAGCCAGCTTAGCGAAGGTCAATCGCAGCCTGATCTTTCATCATTTTAAAAACAAACTCACGCTCTGGAAAGCCACCAAACAATACATGGTTGATAAACAAAAGCACTGCCCAGCACCATTACCGCCGATTGATTTACCCATTGAATTATTTATCCACCAAATGATAAAAAATCTCTTGGCTTACTACAAAAAAAATCCGGCATTATTGCGCATGGTACATTGGCAACAACTAGAGGCCATCAACAATAAGAAAGAAAAACTCGCTTTTTCTTCAGGGATTGATTCATGGATAGATGCCATTAAACACTACCAGAATAGCGGGGGTATCAATTCGAAGTTAAAACCTGCACACGTGGCAACATTCATTCTAAGCGTCACCAGCAGCTATGCGCTAACCCCTAATCCTTTATTAGTTAACGATGAAGAAGCCTATATTGATTTTTGCATTCAGCAATTAATCAACGGATTATGTGTTTAAAAAACTGCGCCAACCCACTGCCTTACCCAATCACATTGCGTGGTTCTATCTAGCGTTGTTGTGTCGGCATAAGCCGCATCAAGTATAGCGCTGCCTATTTTTGACGATAAATTTTTTTCCTCTGCTGTTTCCAGCACAACATGAAGCCAAGCATCTCCACTTAAGGCATCCACTTGTTTCTCTGGGTAATAATGCCGAATCAAACGCCGCATGAGTTGAGACAATTGTGCTGCCGCGTCATTGGGAGATAAATCAGAGACGGAAATTTTCTCTATTTCCACTAGCGCTTGTTTTTTTGCTGCCAATCTTTGCTTTCGCTTAAATAATAAATGCCATGCAACGCCCCATACGATAATGATCGCGCCAAGCACTAACCACCAACCCATTGCGGGCGGCCACCAACTCACCGCGGCAGGCTCGTGAATATCGCGTAACTGTTGTAATAGATCGGGCGTCATCTTATCGTTTCCAATATCGTAATAAAGCCTGCTGCGGTAATTGCTGTGTACTTACATGCCACAAGGGCATTTTCACTTTGCGTAACAGCTCTTCTAATACTTCTTGTCTTCCCGTAAAGGCTTGTTGATACGCAGTTTTCTGAGTATTTGTTCTCGTGCCCACATGGCACACAGCCTCACCATCTGTAAAAGTATAATCACCGACTTTAGGGGGATGCACTTCAATGGGATCATACACTTGCATAAATGTACCCTGTTTCGTGCGATTTAATTGATGCATGATCGTCTGCCAACTCGGCTTCACCGCATAGCCGTCGCTCAAAAAAATATTCTGCCCATCACCCGCATGTAGTTGCTGAAAACGTTGTAACGCCGCACGATAAACTTTTTCACTGGTTTCTTTTGGGGTCTGCGCTGAACAGTTAGCCAAGCTTTTGAGTAACGGTAGCACCGCAGCTTCTCGTGCTTTCGCAGGAAACACTTCACAATCATTGTCATAAACGACGACAGCACCCACTTTATCTTGTCGCTGAATCGCGGACCATGCAAAAATAGCCGCTAACTCACATAAAGCTACGGATTTAAATGCACGCCGCGTTCCAAAATAAGCAGAAGGAGATAAATCAATCCACAACCACAGGGGCCTTTCTTTTTCTTCGCGGTAAACTTTGACATGTGGTGTTTGTGTACGAGCAGTGACTCGCCAATCCATGTGACGACTATCATCACCCGGCTGGTATAAACGTACCTCATCAAAATCCATGCCACGACCGCGACGTTTTGATCGAAAAGCACCCCCGCGTAAGGCATGTGTCTCTTGATTTAAAGCTTGCGCGCCTAAATGTTTGGCGACTTCTTGCAAACGCAACAAGTCACTTAGCGTGACAAGCGTGGGGGCACTCATGGCGCAGGAACAGTATTGAGTAATGCATCAATAAATTGATCGGGCGTCACGCCATCTGCTTGCGCCTCATAGGACAATAAGATGCGATGCCGTAAAACATCATGCGCTATCGCTTTCACATCTTCTGGCGTCACAAACTCTCGACCTTGCAACCAAGCGTGGGCGCGCGCACAACGATCTAAGGCAATGGTGCCGCGAGGACTTGCACCAAAGCGCACCCAATCTTGATTAACAACGTCATAACGCGAAGGATCGCGAGACGTTACAATCAATTGCACAATATACGTTTCAACCGCTTCTGACATATGACAATCCATCACAGCTCGTCTTGCTTCTTGAATCGCCGCTTCATTCAATAATGCAGGTGGCTGTGCCTCATGTTGAGACTCTTCTCGCACCAAACGTAAAATGTCACGCTCTACATCTGCACTGGGATAATCCACGCGCACATACATTAAAAATCGATCAAGTTGTGCTTCGGGCAGGGGATATGTGCCTTCTTGCTCAATGGGGTTTTGTGTCGCCATCACAAGAAATAATTCAGGCAAATGATGGGTTGTTGAGCCCACAGTCGTTTGTCGTTCCGCCATTGCTTCTAATAAAGCAGATTGCACTTTTGCTGGGGCACGGTTTATTTCATCAGCGAGCACAATGTTATGAAACAGCGGTCCGGCTTGAAAAGTAAAATCCCCCGTTTGCGGACGATAAACATCAGTACCGGTAATATCACCTGGCAATAAGTCCGGCGTAAATTGAATGCGATGAAATGATCCATCAATGCCATCCGCCAATGTTTTAATCGCTTTCGTTTTTGCAAGACCAGGTGCACCTTCAACGAGTAAATGGCCATCGGCCAATAAGGCAATGAGTAAACGATCAACCAAATGCGATTGCCCCAATATGTGTTGGCTTAGTTGCTGTCGCAATGCTTGGCATTGATCTTGTATCGTGGTTGTTTCTGTCATATTTAACCTATTATTTCACTGGGTTTCATCCAAAGCAATGCAAGCAATGATAAAGCTACGTAAGCCACTACCATGCCCATAAATACGCAATGTATGCCAAAATGTACCGCCATATAACCACTGATCAAAGTACCTGTCACCATCGCTGCATTTTGTAACATACCAAAAGTACCCGAAACACGCCCGGCATGGCTATCGGTACATTCTTTTTTTAGCGCATAGTTAAAAATAACGATACTTGTGCCTGCACCCACGCCCATCATGGTTGCCGTGCCATATAACCAAAGTAGAGAGCCATGCAGAGGAAAGAGAACCAGACCAAGCATTGCGATACCTTGTAACAATAACCCTGGCGCATAATAAGCAGCATAGTGTTTGATCATGACTCTACGGCTAATTAGTATAGAAATAATAGCTGCCCCGACGCCGTCACACCCTAAATAATAACCTAGGGCATTCACATGGGCTGGTAACAAATGTTTGAGATAAATAGCCAGCTGCGCATTAAACATCATGAAAAGAAAAAACCAACCCACAGAAACAAAAATGACTGGACACAATACACGATGCCGTAAAGTGAATGTGATACCTTCCAGAAAATGTTGTTTCCAGTGTGATGATTTTTCTTTTCCGTGAAGCGTAGACCTTTCAGGCACCATATCTTTAGGCAAAAATGCGATTAACAATGCAGAAATCGAAAAGCTGATGGCATTCACCATTAAACAATCGCGTGCGGAGGCAATCAATAACAACGAAGCGCCCAAGATAGGTCCAAAGACTTTACAGAGTTGAAACACCACAGAGCGATAACTCGATGCCTTCAACATATGCTCTGGTGAAACGATTTGTTTAGTATAAGCATTTTGCGCAGGGTTATTAAAGACACCAAAGGCTGAGCGAGCAAACAATAAAATCAATGCCACTGTCATACTCTGCGTGTAAAACAATCCTAGCGTGAGGGCAGTCGAGGCCGCATCGGTGATAAACATCACATTCCGTCGACTCATGCGATCGACGATACTGCCCGCAACCGCGCCCAGCAGCATCCCAGGCAAAAATAACATGAGCAGTAACATGCTCATCAGCATTGGGGTAGCATGAAACTCATGAACAAAAATAATCTGCAGCGCAAAGATATCAAACCAATCACCAAGGTTACCGATCCCGCTGGCGATAAAGAACTGGGTATATTGTCGATTTTTCCACAGGCTCATAAACAAAGTCCTTTCTTTGCAGTTCGCCATTTTAGCACTATCATAAACATCTGTCCCTGCATCATTGAGAGAAATCATACCATGCCAAACACGCACAACATCTTTGCTGATTTACCCGCAGCTGCACTACCTAATGAGTTAATAGAGACACTCGTTAAAAAAAACAATGTAAAAATAGAACGTATTGTTTCAACTGGCCAAACGACGCCGGTAGGAGAGTGGTACGCTCAAGATGCCGATGAGTTTGTGATTTTATTGCAGGGCGCAGCTGAACTTACTTTTGAGGATGAACAAACGTCGCGTTTAAATGCCGGCGACTATCTCCATATCCCAGCGCACTGCAAGCATCGCGTATCCTGGACAGAGCCGACAGAGGTGTGTGTTTGGTTGGCGGTGCACTTTAGTTAAACTATTTGTAGATTTGTTGCATTTCCTCCAAAATCAGGTGCGCAAACAATGTAATATCGCCATCAACAGATGCTCGCTCTAATGCTTGAAGATATCTTTCTCTATTACCAACCTGAACGATTGTCCAAGGATAACCCTGCGACACCAGCAATGCATTCATCATGAAGCGTGCCATGCGACCATTTCCATCCATGTATGGGTGAATAAAGCCAACCAACCAGTGGATGAGAATTGCTTTCACAATACCGCTTTCTTCTTTTTCAAGACAATTGAATAATGTGCCTATGCAATCTCTTACTGCAGTATAAGGTGGTGGCACATGCGTCGCACCACGAAGATAAACAGGATGTTGGCGAAAGCCGGCCAACTGTTCCGCGCTTAAAATACCTGCTGTTACTGATGGAGAAAACAATGCCAAATACCAACGTGGATAATCTTTCTGGAGTATCACTACAGCATCCTTGACAGTCAATATATCACCCACGCTAGATTTAACAGCTTGAAAGGCTTCAAAATATCCTTTTGCAGCCATCGCATTGCGTTGTTCCCAATCTTTCGTATTTTCATCTGGCCTCCATTTTCCTGTTGCAATTTTTTCAATTAATTCTTCTGTTACCTGATATCCTTCAATGGATAATGAGTGATAGGCATCATACTTATACTTATCTTCCATTTCTTTAAACAACGTTTTCTTATCTTTTACTTTTCTCTGTTCTTTGGAAAATACACCAGCAACAACTTCTCTCGTGTTAGCCCATAATGTTTCTATGCGTGCAGAATAAGGTGATTTGAACACAGGAAAACTCGGAATACTTATTTCTTTTTTAAAAGGATTCTCTTCTTTTAATGTAAATCCAGCAGCTTCCATCGACTGATGGATCATATCCGCCACACTATCGTTTCCTATATGCCGCAATCCACCTACAATTCTCTCTGCAGAAGAAACCATGCCATGCTTCAGCAATGGAATAAGAATCTTATCTGCCGACTCCAACAAGATTAAAGCGATTATTGTATCTTGCGTTTGGTTAGAAAAAAAATTCCGTTGAACTTTACAAAAAGCATATTCAAATGGAAGTACGTTCAATCGATTTTTTTTCTCAATATCACTTGGGAAATTGTTCTCTTCTTGATAAAGAAGAAGTGAATGCCCATGGGGCAATGAAAGCAATGAACCACCACCAGATTTAACCATGACCGTTACTTGCTTTGGTAAAAAGTTTTTTCCCAGGTGAATATCCATAGACGCTTGTGCAGAAAGACAATATGCCTCTCCAAAACGATCCTCAAGATACAACTGAAAAAAATCCCAATAACTGGCGTACCACATGGTTGTCTCACCCGGATCGGTATGTGGCCTACATAACATATACCAGCCATTCACAATCTTCTGCAATGCGTCCGCTTTAAGTAGCCGCTCTCTGTCAACACGCCTTAAGTCACCTGAACGAATAATGTTATATCGTGCTAACTGTTTTGCTTGCTTTAAAGATTCTGCTAACAGTGCGTGAAAAGGCTTGGCCATCATCTGCTCCCACATGAAAAAACATTTACTATGTTTTTATGCAATAATATACTATGTTTTTATGCTTTTCAATTACTATGTTTTTATGTATGTGAATTACTATGTTTTTTTGCAATCTAACACCCAGCATTCACGGTTCGCGAACAGTGAACATGCCGGAACAGATCAAAAGAATCAAAAGGAGGTAGGAAATACCCTATGTCGACCCTAAACATACATTCTAAATTCATGAATCATGAATCTTGAATTTTTCTTGTCACATTTAGTTTGTTTTTCTGTATACAGCGCGCACATCAAGGACCGGCTATAGCACCTCTGCAGCCTTGTGTGGCTGTGGCTTTAAAATGGGATAATGACCCTGTCAGATCTTATTAGAATAGGCAGCTTACTCAACCACACCGACAGTTGGGTATAACTAAGCTGCCGCTGCTCGAAGTTGTTGTTGCTGTTGATTGCGTGCTTCAGGGCGGGGAATGAGCGGATAAAATATCCCCATCGTCATATAACCCGCGGTAAATGATGCCGTTAAAATTTGAGTCGATTCAGATGGTTCGATTCAGATGGTTCGATACAGAGCGCAAGATGGCGTACACCAAAAAGCAATCCCGTGATGAGTAGATGTTCTCTGTTTTGCGCAGCAAGATTCTCTGACAAAAGTCCCCGGGCTAAGAGGGCGCTGATAACACCAAGCACTAATCCTGTACCAACCAAGGGGAGTCGCGTCATGGGCGTCATCTCGCTGGGGTTCATGTTACCTTGCATGCCTAGTCTCCTTCTTTGAAGTATTGCTCTGTTCCATCACAGTCTAACTCAGCAATATTAAGGGAATATTATTGACGTGATTTTTTTAGCCAAGAATTGATAATAAGCACTATTTTTTCTGCGCTCAGATTGTGCTTACATTTGGCTTTTTTAGGGGCTGAGTACGAAGGACATAATTGAACAGGGACTCTCGTGTATAGATTTGGGTTAGATTTGAATTTTCTTGGGGGAATTTGCGAAGGAGTGTATATAGGCAATACATGACTGCTGCAGATTCCCCCAAGAAAATTCAAAGATGAGCCGAAGCTATTCACGAGAGAATGGGCCCACTAGGACTTGAACCTAGGACCAAAGGATTATGAGTCCTCTGCTCTAACCAACTGAGCTATAGGCCCGCACATTACTCGTTTCTTTCACTTTACCTCTGCTCCTTTTTCCACTTCGCTATCCCGCTTCGTGGAAAAAGCCAGCCCTACGGCTTCCTGCCTGCGGGCGTTCGCCGGGAAAAAGCTATCGCTTTTCCTTAATCCGACTCACCCAACTGAGCTATAGGCCCGCACATTACTCGTTTCTACTAACTCTACCAGCCACGAGTACTAACAAGCCCTGAATCCTATCCAAAACCTACAAGCTTGTCAAAAAAGCTCTCAGCTTCTTCCAGAACGCTATGACAAAGAATTTTTTGCTGTTGTGCTGGTGCTAGCATATGGAAGGGCGTTGCTACCCCTCAGATCAGCACTAATTGCCCGGCCGTGGTGTGTGTTTACCTTCCTTAGAAGCAGCTAAGTCCTCTACAGCTTGTGAAATGCACGCTGCTATTTTTGTATACCCATGCTCTTCCGCATACTGCAGCGCAGTTTTTCCTTCATTATCTTCCAATGCACTGTCACCAAGTAAGATCTCACGTGCTTCTTTGTTGGCGAACAAGACCTGCACTACCTCAGGCGCCTCCATCTCAGTATTCCCTCTGGTGGCTGCCCTATGTAATGCGGTTCGTCCTTTTTTATCTTTCAATCTATCTTTATGAAGCAATGCCTTACGCGCGTACGCATTGGTGAGCAACATGTTTACTGTTGGAGCACACCCATCGGCCGCTGCAACATGCAAAGCGGTTTGTCCATCGTTATCTTGTAATTTATTTTCGCGGAATAGTAGCTCGCGCGCAGGTATGTTGGTCAATAAAAATTTCATTGATTGAGGATGTCCTACGGCTGCTGCATGGTGCAAAGCGGTCTTTCCTTCATTGTCTGTCAAGGCATCCCCTCCCAGTAAGAGGTCACGCGCACCTTCATGCGCCAACAAGATCTTGACTAAATCCGCATACCCATACTTCGCGGCACAACTGAGAGGCGTTCGCCCAGCACTATCTTTCAAGCCATACTGAGCAAGCAAGATTTCTAGCGCACCTTTGTCGTCTAGAAGAACCTTAACGATATCAACATTCTTTGTTATAACGGCAGAATGCAAAGCAGTCCCCTGAGCGTTACACTGTAATGCATCTCTTCTAAGCAACACATCTCGACTGCGTTTGTTGGCAAGCAACGCTTTCACTGCCCCTAGATACCCTTGGCTCACTGCCAAATGCAAAGCAGTTCTTCCAAGTTTATCTTTCAAGGCATCATTGTCGAATAAACGCACATGCATTCCTTCATTGCCTAGCAAAATATTAATGGCATCAGCTTGTCCATGAAAAGCAGCATAGTGCAAGGCCGTTTGATTCTGAGGGCCTCGTCGCAATATAGCGTCGCTAAAGAAAATTTCATCTATATGCCAACTATCTAACAACGCTTGTAGACATCGGTTAGCTCCCAGCGCTGCAGCCATATGAATCAAAGCGGGATACTGCCGCATACCACCTGTCTTTTGTATCCCCTCCCTCAAGGCTTCCGGCTGGTCGGTCAGCAAAGCCCAATGAAACAGTCGGGTACCAAAATCGTCCCCCAAAGACCTACTTATACGGTCAGGCAATGCCAAATTTGCTTCTGAGTGTTGCCATACTACACTAGCATCCCGGCGGGAAGAATCACCAAAAACCTCTTGCGCGAATGTAAAAACAATGGTTAGAAACTCATTTAAGTCTAATCGGCGTACTGCCTCTAACAAAGCCATATCATGGCTAAAGTATCGCAAGCAGGCTTTAGCAGTGGGTTGTTCCTTTGTCGGATTAGGCTGTATAGATAACACAGTGCCTGCAGACAAGGTATTTTGCGCAGTATGCTGGATAACCTTTTCTAAGTGCGCCAAGGTACACTTAAGTATTCTTTTATTAGTGCCGACTATAACCTGAATCCAGCCATACTGAATACTTGACCAAATAGCTACTTGCACAGCATTTTCTAGCAATAGCGCCTGCTTGTATGCAAGATGCCATTGGACTTCATCTGTTTCACTGAACACCTTAGCACTACTGTCCTCACTAGTATTCGATGACGGTAATGCTGAGCCGCTCTGTTGTATATAGCGCATCTGTAAAGTCACAGATTTCAATGCACTGAGGCTCTTAGGGCTATTTAAATGATGACAAAAGAAAACTGAATAATGTTGACGAAAAACATTGCGCCATAAAGTGCTCTCTTGAGCAATTTCCTTAAATTTTTTGCAGACCGAGCACAGGATTAGATACTGTTGCAACACCGCATATTTTGGGGTTAGCTGCAAAAGGCATAGGAAAATAGATACCAGCAATTCCGCTGGTAGAGAGGACAAGTAGTCGTGGGGTTGTTCACTCGCTTGTATTGCACCATCAGAGATCCGCGCTATCTCTTTATTGTTCTTTGACATGGCTGCAACGACCATAGCCCGTGAAATGCAAGCTGCTACTTCTATATCCCCTCTATCTTCCGCGTACTGCAGAGCGGTTATTCCATCACCATCCTCCAATGCATTGTCACTCAGTACAGCCGCGCACACGTCTTCATTAGCGAGTAAGGCCGTAACTATTTCGGTATCTCCGTTTTTCACTGCACAATGCAGAGCAGTTTCTCCAAACTTATTCTTCAATGCGTTTTCGCTGAGTAAGGCGTTACACACATCGTCATAAGAAAGCAACACGGCCACCACCTCCGCATGTCCTTCTTCTACTGCCAAATGCAGCACGGCTCGTTCAAATTGATCTTTCAATCCAGCGTTGCTTAGCAAGACAATGCGCGCCTCTTCGTAAGCAAGTAAGGCCTTTACCGATTCAACATGTCCTTCTTTCACTGCACAATGCAGAGCAGTTTTTCCAAACTTATTCTTCAATGCGTTTTCGCTGAGTAAGGCGTTACGGGCATCTTTATGGGCTAATAAAGCCGTGACTGCTTCGGCATCTTCGTTTTCCGCAGCACAATGCAGAGCAGTGTCTCCATCATCATTCTTCAAAGCATGCTCACTAAGCAATGCTTGGCACACGCATTCGCTGGCAAGTAATGCGTTTATTATCCTTAGCTCTCCTATGGCTGCAGCATAATGCAGCGCAGTTAATCCTCCACTATCTTTCAATACCTCATCCCTAAGCAACGTTTGACACACACGTTCGTTGGCGAGCAATAATTTTATAAGTTCGAAATCACTTTGAGCTGCCGCATAATGCAGCGCACTTAATCCCTGCACATCTTTCAAATCATCATCAGACATCTGGCATAGCAATAGTTCGTATGCAATAAGCCACTGCTCTATATCTGTATCGGTTTGTGGAGGATCGTCATTAAGCATCAGCAATTCCTGGCCGTATGATTATTATTGCGAAACAGTACTCTAACAGAAAGAAATCGGCTTAACCAAGCATGCCACAGGGCATATTTGGCCAGAGATTTTCCGTGACTGTACATGTTGTGGGTAACTCTCTCAGGCCCCCACAAAGTTGTCAAAAAAGCCTGCGCTCTATTTTGATAAAAAAAACTCTTTGTCAACGCCAACCATCTTTCGCTATATAAACCACCTATCTACTAGACTACAATGAGCACATCTCTAACAAATCAAGTAAGGGACAAGCGCATGAGACCACTATCATTACTATTCCAACAAATTCGTCACCATAGCCACACAGCACTGAAACCACTATCCTATTTTTTTGTTGATACCAATGTGATCATCGGCTATCGGTTGGAACAATATCAAGGAATACGAGATTTTATTGAAGATCCTAGCCACAAATTTTTTTATACGGAAACGGTGTTAAAGGAATTACAAACAAAAAAGAATCGCTTCCCTGAGGCCGACCCAGACAAACTTTCATCCCCCCTATTTCACTACATAACTAGTAAGATATCGCCTTTACATATGCAAAAATCTATTGCGTTATTGCATAAACTCTGGCTCGATGAATTCTCTGGCGAAGAATTCGCTGCGCAAAGGGGATTTCAACTCTCAGAAAAACAATTGTTAACATTTAACAACGATCTACGCATCGTATTTGAAGCAGGTTTCACTTGCCATGCTGCCGACGTCTTACCACCCGATGACTTTAGGACCCCCCCTCTGCTAACCAATAACATGCGATTACTGAAAAAATTTATGCTAACAAAACGTGCTGAAGAAGTCGTAGAACAAACGATCAATATGTCTGGCTTAGAACATCTAATACCAACACAATACCTCGAAGATGCAATTGAAGCGTGGCAAGAACGCCCGGAAATTCAGAAAAAAAGTGGCATTTAGCATTAATCAGCTTAAAAAAACCACCATTTGTGCTACGATAACCCACTATGAGCACACTCAAGAACAAACATATCGTATTAGGCGTCACCGGCGGCATTGCAGCCTATAAAAGCGCTGAATTAGTGCGCTTACTCATCAAAGCAGGTGCAGAAGTGCGCGTGGTGATGACAACACACGCTTGCGAGTTTATACAACCCCTGACTTTTCAAACCCTCACAAGCCATCCTGTGCATACAGAATGCGCTGATGACGACCCCATGCGTCATATTGAGCTAGCACGCTGGGCTGACTTATTTGTTATTGCCCCCACCACAGCAAACACCTTCAGCAAAATTGCGCAAGGCTATGCCGATGATTTGCTATCTACATTGTGCCTAGCAACCAATGCACCGATGATACTGGTGCCCGCCATGAATCAACAAATGTGGCAACAAGCCATCATTCAAGAAAATCTACAACGTTTGCTCGACAAAAGTATCACTGTTTTAATGCCAGACAGTGGCGAACAGGCTTGCGGTGACATGGGGCCAGGTCGCATGCAAGCCCCCGAAGCAATCCTACAAACAGTGCAACAACATTTTGCAAATAAAATATTACAAAATAAAAAAATACTGATTACAGCAGGCCCTACACGTGAATGGATCGATCCAGTCCGCTATATCAGCAATGCCAGCAGTGGGAAAATGGGCTGGGCTTTAGCAAAAGCAGCTGAACAACTTGGCGCAAGCGTTTCACTTATTATCGGCCCTAATCACTTACCTGCGCTCCCAAATGTACACACGCAACAAGTCGAAAGCGCACAAGACATGTATGATACCGTCATGACACAAGTCGATGGCTGTGATTGGTTTATCGGTGCCGCTGCTGTATCAGACTATCGGCCTGATACAACAGCACTACAAAAAATGAAGAAACAAGATCAACTCAAACTTACATTAAACAAAGCACCAGATATTTTGCATACTGTTGCCAAGTTACCAAATCGACCGTTAACCATTGGTTTTGCACTGGAAACAGATAATGTACTATTGCATGCGAAAGAAAAATTACGGCGCAAACAATTAGATTTCATTCTGGCAAACACGCTAGGCAGCCAACAAGGTTTTGACTCAGATTATAATGAGGTCAGCCTAATTAATAATAGCGCACAGGTCATCGACGCCTTTTCAGGCCTTAAACAACACATTGCTTACGAGATATTGCAACGCATCTATACCTATCGCAAGGAAATCGTATGACGCAACGCATTTTAATTAATGGCATTCATGGAAAAATGGGAGCAATTGCTAAGCAAGCTGTAGATGCTAGCAATACGGCAAACTTTGTTGTCGGTTGCAGCCGGCACGATGATTTAGCCTTGGCTATCAAAGAACACAACATTACCACCGTCATTGATTTTACAACAGCATCAACTGCCTTTCAAAACACACAAACAATTATTGAACAAGGCGCTCACCCTATCATCGGCACCAGTGGTTTATTGCCTAATCATATCGACGTTTTACAAAAAACATGCCAAGAAAAAAAGTTAGGCGGCATCATTGCACCTAACTTTTCCTTAGGCGCCGTATTGCTCATGCAGTGCGCGCAGTCTGTTTCCAGCTATTTTTCGCATGCTGAAATTATTGAAATGCATCATGATAAAAAAGCAGACGCTCCCTCTGGCACCGCCATCAAAACAGCTCAGCTGTTAGAAAAATCCACTTTAACGCGTGCCAACAGCGAAGAAACCATCCCTCACGCACGCGGGGCCACATTAGGAAAAATTCCGATTCACGCGGTACGCTTACCAGGAATGTTAGCCAGAGAAGATGTTATTTTTGGTAATCCCGGTGAAACTTTAACGATATCCCATAACACACTGGATCGTAGCGCCTTCATGCCGGGCATCTTATTAGCGCTAGAAAAGGTAAGTTCGCTGAATGAACTCGTTTATGGGTTAGAGCATCTGCTGTAGATATGCCGCAAGATAAATACGCTTAAAAGCTTTGGGTCAATTACTCTTTCAAAAAGCGTTGGTGCCAGGGATAGCCGGCATCGAGCATCGCCTGATAACACAATGGGAATAGTTGGAGATCCCGGCTCAAGGCCGGGATGACAGGTCAGGCCGGGATGACAGGTCAGGCAGGGATGACAAACTTGACGAAGACAATACGCTTACACTAACCAACCGTTGTTGTTTCATCCAAGATCGCACCTGAACGTTCAGCATAACGTGTTAGATGTTTAGGTCGGTGGAAATAAGCAATTTGTGCAGCGCCGTATGCACGCGCTTGCAAGCTTGCTAACGGCCAGACATTTGCCGTCGACTTATCAACTGCAGTAATATAAGCACGGCCCACAGGCAAGGCCTTTGCATTTAAAGTGACTTTATCACGCAAGTTTGCCGTCAAGTTCGCTACCAAACCATATAAGCTCACATCGCCAGCGCCACCAGCAACAACATTTAAATCAACACCCTTGATATAATTCACCACGAGTCGACTGCCTTTGCCCGCTTGATAAGCAATTTTTTTAATGTTCAAACCCATGCTTTCTGGTACTGGGCCAAACACTTTACTGTGCCCAGAACCTTCCACAGTCAGATGCTTAATCTTCGCACCACGCTGAAATTGCACCGTACCCCCATCACGCATTTTTATGCCTAAAGGTCTTTTATGATCGCTTAAGAAGATGACTTGCGCGCCACGTTTGACTTTAATAGAGCGAAGAGCATTGGTCCTTAACACAAAGGTACGCATAGGTGTTTTCAAATGTCGGTCCAACAACAAGATACCATTGTGTAATTTCAAGTGGACATCTTTCGATTTTTTTGTATTGGGGTTCAGCGCCACGATCTCGCTTTTCGAACCACCTTCTTGCACTAAGATACGCATATTTCCTTCAACCCATAACTTGGAGACCTTGGTCAGCGGGTGTGTCTGGGGTTTTGCGCGTTCGGCCTGTTGCTGCGATTGTTTAATATCAGCCGCCGACATGCGTTTTGCTTGCTTGGCAACGGGTGCTAATGGTGATGCCACTGATTCATGACGATGACAAGCAGTTAAGCTCAAACTTAAACAGACTGCCCACATCCAAACACTTTGTCGTCGCATCGCATTGATCCTTTAAAATAAAATGGTACCCTTGTCCCATCATGCCAAAACTGTACGTAGTTTGCAAAGGTTTAGGACGAACGATATGTTGACATTCGAGTGGCCCTATATGGCCTTTGCAGTACTTTTACCATTACTGGTCATTTTAAGTTTGCCTCGTGCAAACACCGCGCATAGTGCTGCGTTAAAAGTACCATTTTTCTCGGCCTTATCCGCAACAAAGGGCCATTTACCACTACGCCACATGTGGCGCAGCTTGATTACATGTTTCACCTGGGTATTATTAGTCATGGCGTGCTGTCGCCCACAGTGGCAGGGGGCACCCATTATTACGCAACAGGCCGGCCGCGCCATTTTTCTCGTCCTGGATTTATCTGGCAGTATGCAACTACCCGACATGGTTGATAAGAATCATCGAATTAATCGCTTGCAAGCAGTAAAAAAAGTCGCAACACAATTTATTCAGCAACGTACTGGCGATCAATTAGGCTTAATTTTATTTGGCTCTCGCGCCTATCTTCAAACGCCTCTCACTTTCGACCGACACACAGTTGCAACACAACTAGCTGATGCCACCGTTGGCTTGGCCGGACAACGTACCGCCATGGGAGACGGAATCACCTTAGCCATGCGCGAATTATCAAAACAACCGAAAAACGCTCGGGTGATGATATTGCTAACCGATGGCGCAAACAACGCGGGTCGCATTGCACCATTAGATACACTTGAATATGCTATAAAATTAGGGATTCGAATTTATACCGTGGGTATTGGCGGAAAAGAAACGATGTTCACCGATCCTTTAGGAAATCACTATGCGATGCCGACTAGCGATCTCGATGTTAAAACATTGAAAACCATCGCCGATAAAACAGGGGGCTTATTTTTTCGTGCTAGCGATGCACAAGGTTTACAAGACGCCTACCAAAAAATTAGTCGTTTAGAACCTCGCGCCACAAAAAACATTGTGGCACAGCCAAAACAATCTTTACTCATGTGGCCATTGGGTCTCGCATTACTATTATCGTATCTACTGGTTGCGACAAGGCGGAAAATATGAGCTGGCCACATTGGTTATATCCAGAATGGGCTTGGGCAGTATTGCCAACGGGCTTACTATTGTTGAACTTAATAAGGCGGCAACGAAGCACACAAACATGGGATGGTGTGATTGACCCTGCATTACAGGCACATGTACTTATCACCTCAAAAAATCGCTGTTTTATACCGCTTTCTCTTTTAACCTTAGCGTGGATAACTAGCATTATTGCATTATGTGGCCCAAGCTGGACGCAACAAATGGTGCCTTTAATGCAACGTTTACCCGCACGTGTGATTATCTTAGATATGTCTCCAGCCATGCGCGCCGCAGATGTAAAACCTAATCGGCTACAGCGTGCAAAATATAAAATCATTGATCTGCTATCCATGCTACCCGCCGGCGAGACAGGACTCGTTGCTTTTAGTCAGGCGCCTTATGTTGTTTCGCCATTAACACAAGATAAACAAACGATTCAGACATTGCTACCAGAACTAAACACTGACATTATGCCAGGCAATGGTTTTAACTTAGCATGGGCACTAAAAAAATCAGCTGCATTGTTACAACAAGCGGGCTATCGTAATGGAAATTTAATTGTGATTGCGCATCGCGCATCTCCTGCAGCCATTAAGGTTGCTGACACCTTAAAGAATCAAGGGTTTCATCTTTCCGTATTGGGCGTAGGCACCCAAACAGGCGCACCAATTCCCTTAAAAGAAGGGGGGTTCGTGAAACAAAAAAATGGCACGATGTTCATTAGCCGCCTAAATCAGAACCTATTAAAACAAATTGCTAGCCCAACGTACTATCAAACATTAAGCAGCAACAGTGATGACTTGCATCATTTACTCGCCCATACCCAAGAAAAAATGATATCCAAAAAACGATCCCTCTCCATTTGGAAAAATGAAGGTTATTGGTTTGCGTTATTCGCCTTACTACTAGCATCCTTGACTTTCAGGCGAGGGTGGTTTTGTTATGTTTAAATCTCATCTATTTTTTATTGCTTGTTTGCCTCTGTGCGCCCATGCCTCGCTCTGGCAACGCCCCGACCAAATCAATGCGAAAGTAACACAGCGATCAAATCACTCCTATCGACAAAAAAACTATGTGGCCAGCGCAAAACAATTGCAAACGATTAACACCCCCGTTGCACATTACAATCGCGGGAATGCGCTCGCACTTTCCGGCAAGTATGAATCCGCAATCAAAGCCTATGATAGTGCTTTAAAACAAGACCCCAACCTTGAAGATGCTAAAATCAATCGCGACATTGTGAAAAAATTGTTAGACAAACAAAAGAAAAAACAAAAAGACAAAAAGGACAAAAAAAACCAGAACAAAAAGAAAAACAAAAAACAACCTAAACAAAACAACTCAAAATCACAGACAGGAAAGAAAAAACAACCCAGCCAACCAACGCCCAAAGAAAAGAAAAAAAACAATGCTGCGAAAAAAGGAACGGGCAAAGATGGAAAGCTAAAACACTTTTACCAACAAGTGCCCGACGATCCAGGCGGTTTATTAAAAAATAAGTTTTTACGTGATTATCAGCGTTATGAGGAAGAGGGGAGACTGAGGTGAAACGAATATTACATTTATTTGTGCGTGTATTAGTAGGAGATCCCGGATATTCGCTGTGCGAATTCCGGGATGACAGCAGTAACAGATGGAGGCCCCGGGTCAAACCCAGGGTAACAGATTTTCCTAACGTAACAGCCAGCGCTGTCATCCCGGAATTCGCACAGCGAATATCCGGGATCTCCATCTACCTACTATGCGCTTTATCTTTTCTGTGTATAAATGTCTACGCCGCCACATTCACGGCTAACTTAGATCGAAACACCATTAACAAAGGTGAAACCGTTAACTTAACCCTCTCTTTAGATGAACTCAGCACGCAGTCACCAGATATAAAGACCTTACGCGCTATGTTCGTTGTTTTTGGGCGTTCACGTAGCGAATCCATACAATCCATCAATGGAAAACAAACGACTAGCACACACTGGGCTTATACTTTATATCCTCGCACGACTGGCGAGCTTCACATCCCTGAATTTCATTTTCAGCAGTTAACAACAAAACCTTTAATTTTAACTGTGAAGAAACCATTACAAAATACCAGGCAACAATCCATCGATGGAAAACCACTATACCTACAAACAGAAGTAAGTCCGCAGTCTCCCTTTGTCAATGCACAAGTCCATTATGTTGTTCGCGTTTTTTCTGCTATCAATTTATTGAATGCACATTTAGAACCGCCGGTTGCGGATCACACCACTTTCTTGCAAGCCGGTGATGATCGCACTTACCAAACAGAAAAAAATGGCATGCTTTATGAAGTGCTGGAACGTCGCTATGCCGCTTTCCCGCAAAAAGCAGGGAAACTTGTGATCCAAGCACCTATTTTAGAAGGTAGCATGAAAGAACGCTTTCAAGATTCTGCTTTTAGTCGTTTGAAACCCATACAGGTAAGCACATCGAATGAAACCTTACATGTCAAAGCCATGCCAGCGAGCCTTGATGCGGATACCTGGCTACCCGCACAAAAGGTCACTGTTTCACAAACCTGGGATCAACCTCTAACAAAATTACAAAGTGGCACCCCTTTTACACGGACCATCACGATTACCGAAGCGGGATTACCCGCCTCGGATATTCCCGCCGTCACACAAGATACATTGCCCAATGTGCAATCTTATCCTGACAAACCCATGCTGAAAGACAAATCTCAATCCGGTAATATTATTGGAAGACGAACAGAGAAATTTGCCTATCTGCCAACACAGGCGGGCACCTTATCCTTACCTGCTATTAACATCCCCTGGTGGAATACAATAACAAATAAAAAAGAAATAGCGCGACTGCCTGCAGAAACACTTAGAATACAGGGGAGAATCACCCTCAAAACAAAAATTTCCGATAGCAAGCCAACGCCAGCAAAACCCTTGGTGAAAGCGCCACAAACTAAATGGGTGATGCCTTTATGGAAACAAAGTGCCATCGGCTCAGGCATTCTAATATTTATTTTTCTTGGCTTATGGTTTTCTCGCAGAAAAAATAACGCCAAACCTGTTTCAAATAACAAAACAAAATCAGCCATCAAATTAGCTTGCGTTCACAATGATGCACGTGCAACGAAGGCAGCTTTACTGGCCTGGGCACGATTACAATGGCCTGAAAAACCTTGCTTAAGTTTAACGGATCTCGCCAAACGTATGCCAACTGACGCATTAAACAATGCCGTGCAAACATTAGATCAACAACTCTATGGCAAACTCGGCGCTAATTTTGATGGAAAAACTTTGTGGCACTTATTCAATGCGGTAAAATGGCCAAAGCCTTCATCAAGCGATAAGAGCAAGCCGGATTTACCACCTTTGTATAAATAACAAATTGGCTAATAGCTACCATCCTACATCTTTACTTCAAATGTACTGGGATAATCTCATCCGCAATGAAGAAAAAAACTGCATTGCACTCAAAAATAGTTGCAAAAAAGGGATAGTAGGCTAGTATGTTAACAAGTGTCATTCCAGAAAATGCGCAGCATTTATCTGGAATCTCCCTCTAGCGTCAAAGGTAATAGAAGGAGATCCCGGATATTTGCTCCGCAAATTCCGGGATGACTGCGGTTAGTCCAAAAGTAAAGAGAATTTGAATACGGATAATAATGTAGAGGAGAAACCACAGTGAACACATTAAAATATAAAGGCTACATTGGCTCCATAGAAGCAAGCCTTGATGATAATTGTTTGTATGGAAAAGTATTGCATATCCGTTCACTTATTTTGTATGAGGCAAAAACTGTACTTCAGCTTGAAAAGTCCTTCAAGCATGCCGTTGATGAATACCTCTCTGACTGCGAACAGAAAAATATCGAGCCAAACAGACCCTTTCGAGGTTCACTCAATATCCGTATTGGTGAAACGCTGCATAAAACTGCCGCCCAACTTGCTGATCGTGCAGAAACCTCATTAAACGAATATATTCGCACCGCCGTTGCCAACCAAGTCGAGAAAGACAAAAGAAAACCCGCGCGATGAGTGTACCGAGCGGGTTAACGTTACGAAGCCTTAACTCTCACAGGAGACTGATCATTACTTGCTTCCGGTTTTTTTTCGATAAGCGCTTCAAGGGTATTACCAGCTGGTAATACATCAACTGCTGACTCATCAGATGGTACTTTCTCAAAGAACATCGTATTCACAACTTGCTCACGCTGCACCAACAACTTTGTTTCTTGCGTATCAAAGTGTGTGATTGCTTTTGGGGCGAGGTGCTCGCCAATTGTTTTCAATGCGAACTTACCAACAAAGCCTGCCAACATCACACCAACCAAACCCAAACTTAATCCTGCACCGGCTAACATGCCCCATGGAGAAAACAAAAACAGAACTAGCGTTGTAAACAAGAAAATGTTCACGGCCAGCTCTGCGATCGCCATGTTGCGATCATGTGTTTTCATGGACTTCATGCCTTCAGGTGATTCTTCTAATGCTACTTGCGCCGAATATAATTTCATTGCACTCGCCACTAACATCACACCGAAGATGATGGTAAATAACAAAGGATCTGGCGCAAACTCACCCAGCTTATCGTGCCAGCTTGCCACGAGCGCACCCACTAAGGCCGCAACATTTAAGCCTAACATCAACAGCAGTAATGCGGTATTTGAAAAAACATCGCGTTTCTTATTTTCCTGAAGGCTTTGCATTTCTGAATCAACAAGTGTGCTAAACTGTTCTGGCGTCACATCTGTCATTCTTTCTGCTTTCAATTCCGCTGCTTTCATCGCCCTCGCCATTTCTGCAGGGGTTAGCAACAAACGACCTTGCTTATCTTTAGGTTGCTTGAACATATTATAAAAAGCATTACCAATTTCTAGTGTCATCAAGAACAAGGGTATCAATAATAAATGATTACCATTTAATACCTCGGGGGCCAGTGCGAAAAAATACATGATGACAGGGAAGGCGCCTGCATTCATTAATTCAAAGGCTTGTTGTGATTGATGAAACGCCGCACCCGCTTGCGCCTGCGCATGAGTCATCTGATATTTTTCTTGTAACTCGTTCAGCTTACCGGGTGGCAACTTCAAGCCTTTTAAATCCGTCCGCACTTCAACGCGCTGTGATTCACCTAGTAAAGGTGACCCTGCTCTGCTGCTATCGCTATCATTGTAATCTGATGCAATCTCATAAGAATTCTCACGGCCTACGCTTTGAATATTTCCATCTGCCTGAACACCAGGTTTAGCGATCCGGAAAAATGGGCCGAGTGGTGCATGTGTATTTGTTATCATTATGATTCTCCTAAAACTCGTTATCTTGTGGATCCATTAGACCAAACGAACCTTAAGGAAATATTAAAGAACAAAGAATGATTGATTGATAATAACTATAGGCAGGATAGTACTTGGCTATTTTTGGTGTTTTTCCCCTTTACATCCCGAAAAATGGCATTAGCGATGCCATATTTACGGGTCAGAAGAAAAACCGCCTAACGGAGGGTTAGGCGGCAATGTGAAGGTTTGAGACCTTACGCATTGGTGTTGTCGCCGCCAGGGACAGGGCGAGAGGATGAAGACACTGCTGAAGTGTCAGTATTAGCCCTGAGACTCGTCTTCACAGGTTTGAATGCACAAATACCACTGTAATAAGTCACCGTATAAAACTGTCCAGAAGCATCTTGCACCAAGTTATTATCAGGTGTTGCGGGTGCAGAAATTGGACGCCCTGCCCCTTGAGTATCTAGCTCCACCCACGATTCCGACTCCATGCCCCTTAAGTTACGGATTCGCCTTACTTTAAATCCTTCTCGATTTGCGAAAGGAGCATTACCCACTTTACTCATCAGTGGTTCAAAGGGCGAGCCTTGACGTGAGGCAGACCGTGAGCCCACAAAGGTAGCGTCAACAAGCACTGCTTGTTGTTGTTCTTTTCGAGACAAGCTAGCTTCATCCCACGCTGCAGTAGGCATAGCTGGGGTTCCTTCTGAAGGTTTCTTCTTCGCCCCGATTTTTGCAGAAAAAGGCTTCGCACCTGTAAATAAAGTTGCATCTGTTAAAGTTACAGCACCACTGTTAGCCAAATCATTTTTTTGCTGCCATGCCACAATGCTCGGCAACACAAAATTCTCTACAAACTTCAGCACCGTTTTTGCGAGCAATAAGCCTATAAAAATAACACCTGGCACGGATAAAATCGCTGTCGCACTCAGCAAACCATAAGGGGATAACAAGAAAAATCCCAGCGCAACAACCGCCAACACAGATAACGCCACATCAATGGATTGCACAATCCCTTTAGCACGCAGGGCAATGCGTAAACCTTGTGGGGCTTTACGATAATCGCGCCAGGTCATACTGCAGTTATAAATGGTTAAGATCGCAAAAGCGGAAAAGGTAAATAAAAATAAGTAGGGTGCTGGCGCAAACAAAGCCGTAAAGTTCGACCACGTCGTGATCGCAATCCCAAATAATGCAGGCCCAACAAATGCCGTCGCAAGAAACAAGCAACCCGCAACGGATAACAAGCGGGCACGTTTACGTGCTATGGCTTTGCATATGAAAATATCTAGCGTCGTCTCTTCCTTGGTATGGTCCGGCACAAGACCATGCAGCGCTTGCCGCTGCAAGTCTATATTAGCTTCTTGAATGGCTTGCGCCATTTCTGCTGCAGATAACTTCATGTGGTAAGCATTGTATAAGTTCACAAATGCCAGCGTCATAATGGTAACCAAAGAGAACAAGGGCAGCATGATCAAGTGATCTGCATTCAAGAAAGGAACATTCCAAACAAAGAAACCCATAATCACAGAAAATAAAGAAAAATCTACGACCTCCCAAACAGCCAAGGCTGTCGGCGCAAACAAATTCGCGAAACGATGCCACCACCGCTGTCCGCGCGACCATTTCTTTTTATCGAGATCAGTCACATGCGCATGCTGGTATTTTTTTTGTGCTCTTCTTAAATCATTCTCACCAAGGTACTTAATATGCTTTAAGTCATCCATTACGCCAGGAGAACGTTGCAGAGAATTATCATCAACCACAGTGCGATCAGCTTGAGATGGAATACCTGATCTCATCTCATTCTCAGTAGCAATACGATGTGCCTCAGCCCTTGCCATCTCCTCTGGTCCGGGATTCTTTCTATATTTTTGAACCTCAGGCGACACCCTAAAAAATTGAACCAATGAATCGAATGTTTGATTAGCCATGAGAAACTCCTTGACGCCTTCTTTGATTGTTGGCGTAAATTGTATAAATTTTGCCGCTATTGAGGCGGCGGGTTGGTGAAGAACTTTAACATAAAATGGTTAAATTGCTAAGCAGGAATAGCAGGAGATCCCGCGTCAAGCGCGGGATGACGCTGGTGTTAGACGGAGAGCCCGCGTCAAGTGCGGGATGACGCTGGTGTTAGACCGAGAGCCCGCGTCAAGTGCGGGATGACGGCCACGCGGGATGACGAAAGCAATCAAACACCCTCATCACCCACCGTGATAACCTTCAAGGCATTCGTCGCACCATGCTGGCCCATCAGATCACCTTTGGTAAGAATCACGCGATCACCCGTTTGGAGTAGACCTCGCTCGACCAACGTATTGATCGCAGCACGCTTAACCTCGATGCGATCAAACTGACTCACATCGAAAGGAATAGGAAAGACACTGCGATACAAAGTCATGCGACCCCGGGTTTTTTCATGTCGACTTAAAGCATAGATCGGAATCGGCGAACGAATGCGTGACATCCATAACGGCGTTAAACCCGATTCCGTTAAGGCCACAATCGCTTTAATATGTTGTAAATGATTTGCGGTATAGACGGTTGCCATCGCGATCGCTTCATCAACGCGCTCAAATTCGCATTCAACACGATGTTTTGAAACCTGCGTTAACGGCGATTTCTCTGCACTCACACAAACACGTGCCATCGCAGAAATCGTCACATCAGGATGATTGCCCGTCGCCGTTTCTGCGGATAACATCACCGCATCAGTTGCATCCAATACGGCATTGGCTACATCACTGACTTCTGCACGGGTCGGCATAGGAGAAGTAATCATGGACTCCATCATTTGCGTCGCCGTGATCACCGGTTTATTTAAAGCACGCGCACGATGAATCATTTCTTTTTGTGCAGCAGGCACTTCTGCATCACCAATTTCTACCGCTAAATCACCCCTTGCAACCATGATGCCATCAGATGCGCGAATAATTTCATCTAAGGCATCGACCGCTTCTTTTCGTTCTATTTTTGCAATCACACCAACATTTGCTTTCTCCGCTGCAATCAATTGCTTGGCTTCTTCCATATCTTCAGCACTACGCGGGAAAGACACCGCAATATAATCCACACCTAACGCACAGGCTGTTTTTAAATCCGCTCTGTCTTTGTCTGTCAGTGCTTTTGCAGACAAGCCGCCGCCGCGACGATTAATCCCTTTATGATTAGAGAGTTCGCCACCAATCAACACAGTGCAATGAATACGGGTGTTATCTAAAATATCTTCAACTTTTAAAACAATGAGGCCATCATTTAAAAGTAACTCATCACCAGGACTTACATCATTCGGTAAGTCTTTATAATCAATACCCACAGCACCTTCATCACCCACATCTGGGTCCATATCCGCCGCCAGGATAAAAGGCTCACCAACGTTTAATTGTACTTTTCCCTCGCGGAATCGTGCCACACGAATTTTAGGCCCCTGTAGATCAGCCAAGATCCCAATCGTTCTATTCAGCTCTTCACTAACACGACGAACAAGTTGAATGCGCGCGGTATGATCATCCGCCGTGCCGTGCGAAAAGTTCAGTCGCACCATATCTAAACCTTGCTCGATCATTTTTTTTAACATCGCATGATCGCTGC
Organism: marine bacterium B5-7; assembly: GCA_021604705.1. Taxonomy (NCBI): domain Bacteria; kingdom Pseudomonadati; phylum Pseudomonadota; class Gammaproteobacteria; species marine bacterium B5-7. The sequence continues at coordinate 75,149 of BQJM01000003.1, forward strand.
TAGCAGGTCCAAGCGTGGCAATAATTTTCGTACGTTTTATCTCTGACATGCTAAGACTCCTGGTAATAATTTACCTTCCATCATTTCTAAAAATGCACCGCCACCGGTAGAAATTTGTGAAATCTGATCACAAACACCAAATTGTTCAATCGCTGCAATCGTATCACCACCACCCGCAATTGAATAGGCAGAAGACGCTGCGACTGCTTGCGCAACAACACGTGTTCCTTCTGCAAAAGCTGGCCACTCAAATACGCCCACTGGACCATTCCATACGATAGTCCCAGCAGCTTGTAACAAGGTCGCAAATTGTTTCGCTGTCTCAGGACCAATATCTAAAATCATATCATCATCCGCGATAGCATTCACGGATTTAATGCTCGCTTCCGCATCGGCTGAAAATTGTTTCGCAACCACGACATCAACAGGCAAGGGGATATGACAATCCGATTGCAATAATTGTTTTGCCGTTTCAACAAAATCGGTTTCCACCAAAGATTGTCCGATGTGAAAGCCGCCGGCCAACAAAAAAGTATTTGCAATGCCGCCGCCAACAATCAAATGATCGACATCTTGTGTTAATGCTTTCAAAACCCCTAACTTTGTTGACACTTTAGAACCACCCACAATCGCGACCACAGGTGATTTAGGTGCGTGCAGCGCCGCTTGCAAACCTTCTACTTCTGCTTGCAATAAAGGACCTGCAACAGCCATTGGTGCAAACTGAGCAACACCACTCGTTGACGCCTGTGCGCGATGCGCTGTGGCAAAGGCATCCATCACAAATACATCGCAAAGCGCTGCCATTCGTTTAGCGAGAACATCATCATTGGATTTTTCACCGACATTGAAGCGGACATTTTCACATAACACGATTTCACCAGGCTGAATATCAAGGCCATCTAACCATGCTTTTTCAAAACGCACAGGATGTTGTAATAATTCGGCAAGACGTATTGCGACTGGCTGCAAACTATTGTCAGCATCCCATGCGCCTTCACTAGGGCGACCCCGGTGCGACAGCAGAATTACAGCTGCGTTTTCTGCTAGCACTGTTTTAATCGTCGGTAAGGCTGCAAGTAAGCGTGCATCGCTCGTTACTATGCCATTGTGAATCGGCACGTTAAAATCTTCGCGGATCATCACGCGTTTTTCGTGGAAATCAATATCTTTTAAGGTTTTCATTTTCATTGCTCCTCGCTGTCATCTCAGTCTCCGCCGTCATCCCGCACTTGATGCGGGATCTCCTTCAACTACTCTCAAATTTACTAGCGTCCGAAGGAGACCCCGGATCAAGTCCGGGGTGACATTGCTTTGTCAAAAGCCCGGGAGCGTGTTTTTGAAAAGAATACCTGACTGGGCTTCCAAGATATACTTTATTTCCTTGTTAATTTATGCGAACACGAACCAGTTTAACAAGCGGCGGTAACACCGATAAAACAATAATACCCATCACCACCCATGAAAAATGTTCTTTCACAAAGGGCACATTGCCAAACCAAAAACTCGTATAGCCAAGTAAGCATACCCAAAATACCGCGCCCGTAATGCTAAAGGCTAAAAACCGCGGATACCGCATGTGACCAATCCCTGCGACAAAAGGGGCAAAAGTACGAACAATCGGCATAAAGCGCGCAAGAATGAGCGTCGTACCACCATGTTCTTCGTAAAAATGTTCCGTGTAACGTAAATATTTTTGGCGTAAAAACCAAGTATCGAGGGTAAACGCTTTCACCCCGAGTTTTCGACCAAGAAAGTAATTAACATTGTCACCACAAAACGCGGCGCTAACTAATAGGATAACAAGTAAATGAATATCAAACACGCCACGTGATGCTAGCGCACCCGCTGCAAAAATAAGTGAATCACCAGGCAGAAAAGGGGTAACCACTAAACCTGTTTCACAAAACACGATTAGGAATAGGATCGCATACATCCAGCTTCCATATTGCATGGCTAATTGCGCAAGATGTTGATCGAAATGTAAAATGAAGTTGATGATGTTGGGCATAAATACTCTATCGCTTTTTACGATGCGTTCGATTCATCATCATGAAGCGATGCGATATATTTTTCAAAAAGACGCATAAAGCCATCCCTGGCGCTCGACGAAGGCTATCCCTGCCTTCGACGCTTTTTGAAAAATACATCACATCGCTTCTTGTTATAATCGTACAATTACTAAGTCAAACAAAGACGGAGACCCCGGGTCAAGCCCGGAGTGACAGCAAAAGAAGCCCCAGTGAGGCAATTAAGCCGCCATTAACGCCTTAGTGGTATCAAGCATGCGATTTGAAAAACCCCATTCGTTGTCATACCAAGAAAGCACTTTCACGGTTTTACCCAGCACGCGTGTTTGTGTTGAATCAAACGTCGCAGAAGCAGGGTTATGATTAAAATCGATAGAAACTAATGGTGCGGTATTGTAGGCCAAAACATTTTGCAATTCATTTTGTGAGGCCTTTAACATAATCGCATTGACTTCTTCCGCCGTCGTTTCACGCGCCGCTTCAAAAGTTAAATCAACGATCGACACATTAATTGTCGGCACACGCATCGCATAACCATCCAATTTTCCCGCTAATTCTGGTAACACAAGGCCAACGGCTTTCGCAGCGCCGGTGCTTGTAGGAATCATTGATTGTGTCGCAGAACGCGCACGACGTAAATCTTTGTGGTACACATCTGTTAATACTTGGTCATTGGTATACGCATGTATTGTCGTCATTAAGCCATTCACCAAGCCAATCTCACGATGCAACGGTAACACGGTCGGCGCCAAACAGTTGGTGGTACAAGAGGCATTGGAAATCACGGTGTCTGAAGACTTTAACACGCTATCATTCACACCAAATACAACTGTCGCATCCACATCGTTGCCGCCTGGGGCAGAAATCACAACTTTCTTCGCACCACTCTGTAAATGCATACCCGCTTTTTCTCGCGTTGCAAAAATGCCGGTACATTCCATGACAAGATCAACGTTTAACTCTTTCCAAGGTAATTTAGTTGGATCACGTTCGGATAACATCGCAATGCGATCGCCATTAATCAACATATGATCACCATCGACAGAAACCTCGTGATGGAATTTTCCATGTGCGGTATCATATTGCAATAAGTGGGCGTTGATTTTTGCATCGCCCAAATCGTTTATCGCAACAAACTGTATATCTGCATGTTTGTTGTATTCATAATGTGCGCGTAAAATATTACGGCCAATGCGGCCAAAGCCATTAATCGCTACTCGAATTGTCATTGCCTATTTTTCCTTAATTAACTCACTAATTTTTTCCACAGTGATACCGCACGCAGCATACACTTCTGGCGCAGGTGCAGATTCACCAAACCGATCTAAACCAACAACATGGCCTTCTAGACCAACAAACTGATGCCAGGCAGCCGTGACACCAGCTTCAATCGCAATACGATGTGTCACCGTTGGCGGCAGCACTTGATCACGTACGGACTGGGGTTGCGCCAAAAACAATTCGACACAAGGCATAGACACCACGCGCACAGCACGCTGACTTTTCGCCGCTGCTTGCATTGCCAAATCAACTTCCGACCCCGTTGCAATCAGTATCGCATCCGGCTGGCCCTCACAATCTTGTAAAACATAAGCACCTTGCTGCATCGCTTGCGTCGTATTTATATCGCGCGTTTGTGCCTGCAAGTTTTGACGAGACAATAATAACGCTGTCGGCCCTTTAGACTCAATCGCACTACACCATGCGGCTGCCGTTTCGGCACTGTCACAAGGACGCCAAACATTTAAGCCAGGAATTAAACGTAAACTCGCAGCATGCTCTACCGGTTGATGCGTAGGGCCATCTTCGCCAAGACCAATTGAATCGTGCGTTAACACAAAAATCACACGCTGCTGCATTAATGCAGCCATACGAATCGCATTACGCGCATAATCACTAAATACTAAAAACGTGCCGCCAAATGGAATCACGCCACCATGCAAAGCCAAGCCATTCATCATGGCAGACATGCCGAATTCTCGTACGCCGTAGTAGGCGTAATTTCCTGCAGGATTTTCTGCGGTATAAGTTTCAGCATCAGACCATAACGTACCATTGGACCCCGTTAAATCAGCAGAACCACCAAACAAAGCAGGGAGTTGTTTTGCTAATGTTGCAATACATTGCTGAGACGATTTTCTTGTTGCCGTTGTTGTTTGTGTGGATTGTGTTTGTTGCACAAAGTCTTTGGCAAATGTTGCCCAATCATCCGGCACATGTTGTGTGCTTTCTGCTTGAAATGCTTTTGCTAGATCTGGATTCGCTTCTTCATAGGCAGTAAATAATTGCTGCCATGTGTTCTGTTTTTCTTGGCCCGTTGATCTTGCATCCCATGCATCGCAAACATCTTTAGGAACATCAAACGCGGCATGCGGCCATTGTAATTGATCGCGGACTCGTTGGATTTCTTCGTCCCCCAGCGGACTGCCATGTGTTTTTGCCGTGCCCGCTAGATTTGGCGAACCAAAACCAATCGTGGTCTTACAACAAATTAAGGTCGGCTTATCGCTTACCGTGTGAGCCTTATCAATCGCAGCACGAATATTTTCTGCTTGATGTCCATCGACGTCGGTGACCACATGCCAACCATAGGCTTCAAATCGTTTTGCAGTATCTTCAGCAAACCATCCCTGTACATCACCATCAATGGAAATACCATTGTCATCCCAAAACACAATAAGTTTTCCAAGCTTTAATGTGCCCGCCAAGGAACAGACTTCATGAGAAATACCTTCCATCAAACAACCATCCCCCACAAAGGCATAGGTATGATGATTAACGATAGGGAAGTTGTCTTGATTAAAGCGCGCAGCTAAATGTTTTTCAGCCATGGCCATGCCCACCGCATTTGCTAAGCCTTGGCCAAGTGGACCCGTGGTTGTTTCCACACCGGGCGTGATCCCAAGCTCAGGATGACCTGCGGTTTTGCTATGCAACTGCCGGAAATTTTTTAAATCATCGCGTGATACATCGTAGCCAGATAGATGGAGCAGGGCGTATAACAACATCGACCCATGCCCATTAGACAAAACAAAACGATCGCGATTAAGCCAATGTGGATCACTAGGATTGTGCTGCAAAAAATCGCGCCACAAGACTTCGGCAATATCGGCCATACCCATCGGCATACCAGGGTGTCCAGAGTTCGCACGCTGCACAGCATCGATGCTTAAAAAGCGTAGGGCATTGGCAAGTTGTGTTTTAGTCGGCATACTATAACCTATTAGAAAAGTGCGGCTATTGTCGCTGATTCACGTACAAATCGCAAATGGCGCTTACACATATGACTGACGTATCACACAGTAATTTAGGTAAAAAAACCCTCTATCCAACACAATACAACCCCAGTTTATTGTTTGCGATCCCTCGCAAAAAAAATCGTCAATCATTTTCCTCATCAGGTACGCCCTTGCCCTTTCATGGCGCAGACGAATGGAATGCCTTCGAATGTTCTTGGCTAAACCCCAATGGAAAGCCTTGTGTCGCAATCGCTCGTTTTGTTTTCCCATGCACATCACCCAGCTTAATCGAATCAAAATCATTTAAGTTATATCTCAACAGCTTTAATCAAACACGTTTTCTGAATGCTGAGGCCGTGCGTGATCGCATGAAAAATGATTTATCTTCCGTTGCTGGTGCACCCGTTAGCGTCACCCTCACCGATTTATCTGAAACCCCTATTTTTACTAGCTGGCAAGGCATTTGTTTAGATGAATTAAATTTGACTATCCTCGCTTACGATGTCTGTGACAAGACATTAAAAACAAGTGATGAGCATGCAGAAGAAACGGTTTATTCACACTTATTAAAATCCAATTGCCCCATCACCGAGCAACCCGACTGGGCAAGCGTCATGATTCACTATGCCGGGCCACGTATCGATCATGCGGGTTTATTGCAGTATATCGTCAGCTTCCGTGAGCATGCTGAGTTCCACGAACACTGTGTCGAACAGATTTTTTTGGATCTCATGCGCTGCTGCCAACCAGAAAAACTCACCGTTTATGCTCGCTATACCCGTCGCGGGGGTTTAGATATCAATCCATTTCGCTCTAATTTCGAAGAAATGCCCGTGGCTGAACGCTTAATCCGGCAATAAACCACAAAAAAACACGATATTTTAAGCTTTTCCTTCGCTAAACGTGTGGAAACTCATGTATACTGCGCGCTTCTGATTAATCAGAAACCTAAAAAATAAAAATAACAACGAGGTAACTGTTATGCCATTCGGTAAAAAATCTCCTAAACCATCGCCTGATAAACGTCGCTTAACGCTACTAAGCGGCAGACTCCGCAGCAGCTCTGATTCCTCATTTTTCCGGCCGTCTTTGCAAGAACTGGTAGAATTACGTGTTAATGATGCCACATCACTTCTTAAAAAAATTTCACTCGCTAAGCGTATTTCTGGCGGTCCTGATAGTGAGACACCCGATGCCTTCTTGATCACAATAAGCACTACTGAGCATTGGCTAGTAAAACAAGAAGTGAGCATACAACGTGTAATGCAAGCATCACCAGATAGAAGCGTGGTGCTTGAAGGAACATGCTTTGATCCAAGTCCAGATATGTTTAAACAGATTTGGGAGGCATGTAGTGCACACATGGAAATAAAATCAGGCTCACACTCTCGATCTGGCACACCTAGCGCTGTAACTCTGCCAAGACCTGGCTCTGGTACATCTACCTCAGAGTAGACGAAGAACCCCGGGTCGGAGCGCGGGGTGACAGAGCATAAAAAAACCCGCCCCCCAATAAAATCAGGGAGCGGGTTTTTCGATCGAAGGGGAGAGGGTTACATCATGCCGCCCATGCCGCCCATTCCACCCATACCGCCCATGCCGCCCATGTCGCCAGCACCTGCAGTAGTTTCTTCTTTCTTCGGCATATCAGTCACCATACATTCAGTAGTGATCATCAAGCCTGCGATAGACGCTGCATTTTGTAATGCAGTACGCGTTACCTTGGTTGGATCCAAGATACCCATATCGATCATATCGCCGTACTCGCCAGTTGCTGCATTGTAACCAAAGTTACCTTTGCCTGCAGCCACTTTTTCAAGAACAACAGATGCTTCTTCACCCGCGTTTGAAACGATGCAACGCAATGGCGCTTCCAATGCACGGAAAGTCAGTTTAACACCCAATGCCTGGCACTCGTTATCACTTTGCACGCTGTTTTTCACAGCTTGTAGTGCACGAATCAAGGCAACACCACCACCAGGCACAACGCCTTCAGAGACCGCGGCACGAACTGCGTGCAGAGCATCTTCAACACGTGCTTTTTTCTCTTTCATTTCGATTTCAGTTGCCGCACCGACTTTAATCACAGCAACACCACCGGCTAGTTTCGCAATACGCTCTTCGAGTTTTTCACGATCATAGTCAGAAGTTGTGTTTTCTTTCTCAGCACGAATTTGGTCAATACGACCTTTAATGCTATCTACTTCACCAGCGCCATCAACAACGGTTGTGTTGTCTTTCGTGATAATCACACGTTTTGCTGTACCTAGATCTTCTAGTGTTGCCGCTTCTAGCGTTTTGCCCACTTCTTCAGAAATGACAGTCGCGCCAGTTAATGTTGCGATATCTTGTAACATTGCTTTACGACGGTCGCCAAAACCAGGTGCTTTTACTGCAGCAACTTTCACGATACCGCGAATGTTGTTCACAACTAGTGTTGCTAACGCTTCGCCTTCTACATCTTCTGCAATCAGCATTAATGGACGACCTGCTTTTGCAACAGCTTCCAAAATACCGAGCATGTCACGGATGTTAGAAATTTTCTTGTCAACCAACAAGATAAATGGTGTTTCTAGTTCAGCAGACATGTTGTTTTGGTTTGTAATGAAATAAGGTGATAGGTAACCACGATCAAACTGCATTCCTTCAACCACATCAAGTTCATTTTCAAGACCACTGCCTTCTTCAACGGTGATCACACCTTCTTTACCGACTTTTTCCATTGCTTCCGCAATAATTTCGCCGATAGCGGTATCAGAGTTCGCTGAGATTGAACCAACTTGTGCAATCGACTTGTTGTTTGTGCAAGGTGTAGAAAGTTTTTGTAACTCTGCAACCACTGCAGCAACTGCTTTATCGATACCACGTTTAAGATCCATTGGGTTCATGCCAGCAACCACGCCTTTAATACCTTCAATCGCAACAGCGCGACCTAGTACTGTTGCCGTTGTTGTGCCGTCACCTGCAGCATCAGAAGTTTTACCAGCAACTTCTTTCAGCATTTGTGCGCCCATGTTTTCAAATTTATTTTGCAATTCAATTTCTTTCGCAACAGACACACCATCTTTAGTGATAGTCGGCGCACCGAAAGATTTATCAAGCACTACGTTGCGACCTTTAGGTCCCATCGTTACAGATACTGCGTCTGCTAGTTTATCAACACCACGTAACATGCCATTACGCGCGTCATGACCAAATAAGACATCTTTTGCACTCATGTTTTTTTCCTCTCTCTTAAGTTAATTTTTTCGCTTACGCTTCAACGACACCCATGACGTCATCTTCACGCAAAACCACTAATTCTTCATCACCCATTTTGACTTCAGTACCTGAGTACTTTCCAAACAAAATGCGATCGCCAATTTTTAGATCCAAGCTTAAACGCTCGCCAGAATCCAAACGTTTGCCCAGGCCAATTGCTTCAACCACGCCTTGCATCGGTTTTTCTTTCGCTGAATCTGGAATTAAAATACCACCCGCGCTTTTCTCTTCTTGCGCTTCGCGGCGAACAACCACTCTGTCGCCAAGTGGACGAATTTTCTGTGTCATCTTTTTTCTCCTAAGCTAATAAACAAAACAGCTAGCGCGGGCTAACGCCTCGCGCTGATGGTATATAAGGTATGGTGCAATTGATATTTTTCAAGGGTTTTCACTAAAATCCCTCAAGGTGAACAAAGAAACATCCCATTTGATTTCAAAACTCCTTGTCAGCCCAGCAAGATTCCCGTAACGTGGTTCGACATTTACTCATTGGATCCCCAAATGAAACGCTTACTACTGGCATTCTTGCTCTTATTCACGCCGCTTTTGCTCCTCGCCGGCCCCTTGCCAGCTAACCAAGCATTTCAATTAAATGCCAAGATCACCCCCGATCACACCATACAATTACAATGGTTAATTGCACCTAAACATACCCTGTATCGGAAACGTATTCACGTTAGTTTGCTACAACCTAACACTGGAGAAATCGGCCATTTGCTCCGCCCACTAGGACAAATCAAACACGAAAGTGATGGCAGCGAAATCCGCGTTTACCACAATCGCGCAACCATTGCCGTACCGTTGTTGGCGGTGAAAGATTCAGCGCAATTGAAAGTACAATACCAAGGTTGCTCAAGTGAAGGTTTTTGTTATCCGCCGATCATTAAACAGGTTGCTGTTAACTTCAAGCAAAACACGGTGACAGTGACAGCTTTTCATGTACCAGACAATGAAACGCAACGTATTTCACATTTACTCGCGCATAAAACATTCTTACTAACCTTACTAAGTTTCTTAGGTTTTGGTTTATTGCTTGCATTTTCCCCTTGTGTTTTCCCCTTATTACCTATTTTATCAGGCATTATCGTCGGGCAAGGCGAACACTTAACAACACGCCGTGCATTTTTATTGTCTGTGAGTTACGTGCTGGGCATGTCCATCGCATATGCCTTAGCCGGTGTATTAGCAGCCATGGCAGGTAGCAGTTTACAGATCGCATTACAAAACCGTTGGGTGATTACTGGCTTTGCTTTCTTGTTTGTCTTATTGGCTTTATCGTTGTTTGGCTTATACGAATTACAATTGCCAAAAAGCTTGCGCGGTTTGGCTGGGCGCGTCAGTGGTCAACAACGAAAAAGTGGCGTCGTCGGTGTTGCGGCCATGGGCGCTTTATCTATTTTAATTGCATCACCTTGTGTGACGCCGCCATTAATCGGGGCACTCAGTTATATCGCTAAAACGGGCAATATTGTCGTTGGTGGTTCTGCTTTATTTTTCTTGGGACTCGGCATGGGGATCCCTTTGCTTGCTTTTGGTGTATTAGGCGGAAAATACCTACCAAAAGCAGGACGCTGGATGTACGTGGTCAAAGTTTTCTTTGGTATTGTTTTGCTCGCAATGGCGGGATGGTTAGCTTTGCGTGCTTGGCCGCTAGACTCACATAAACAAACAAAATTTATTTATGTGAACAACCTCAAGGCCATTCAAAGCCAGTTACACATCGCAAAGAAACAACATCAGCCCGCTTTATTAGATTTTCATGCGGATTGGTGTTCTAGCTGCAAAGTCCTAGAGCGCGATGTTTTTACTGCACCTGAAATGCAAACTGCCTTAAGTGCATTTCGTTTGCTACGCGTTGATATGACCCATAGCAGCCCTGCAGTGAAACAAATGCAACACGCCTATGAAGTCATCGGCCCACCTGTTGTGATTTTCTTTGATAGGCAAGGCTACCGTCACCCGGAATCACGTATCACGGGTGAGGTATCTCAAATGACGTTCAAGCAAATGCTCCAAGGCATCCACTAAGACTAACGATGACTCGGTGAACGTGGGATTTTTCTCGGGCTAGGCGGTGGTGTCTCCTGCGGATCCGACGACCCACCTGGCTGACTCTTACTAGGGCTAGCGTTGGGTGACGGTCTTGGTGTATCGACATGCGATCGAGGCGCCTGTCCGAAAAATCGATTAAAATCAATTCCTTTCTCACCATTTTCGCCTAATACTGCTGGCCAGTTAGACTCATCGTTGTCGTTCTCCTCGTTGCCTCCTAGTGACTCAATGTCACTGAAGCAATCATCTTCGATGAGACTTTCTTCGTCGGAGGAATCACCTCCATGATATACAACTGAATTAGCTGCATCTGGAGAGAAGTATGAAAGACGACGGGCCACGGAAACCTTTCGCGATGCTGGTTTTAAGCCACATTGATTAAAGACCCGAATTAACGATACAGCGTCAGCATGATAGGCCGTATCAACATCTTCTTCATCAACATGTTCTGCAAGCGGTCCCACATACTGCGTCAAGCACGACAAAACAAAACTGATGCTCATTTTATTTAACAAATCATGCTGTACATTTGTAAACGCCAGAGCATCACGACTAATATCATCCGCAATGCTTTCTGCAACTTTACCGTTCTTAATTAAGCTAGCATCACTATATGCCATAAATTCATGACACCCCCCCGAACTTTGTTGCAAGCGTGTGCTTGCACAAGCAAGTGCAGGGCGCACTAGACATTGCGTGTCTTGAGGCTGAAGGGATCGTTTCATCTTAGTTAAAAACAATCGTCCAAGCTGTAATTTCATATCGTGCGTATCATAGCATCCTGCATGATAGCCCGTTTTTTGTAGCATTGATCGACCCAAGTGCTCAATACAATCTTCACTATAATGTTCCGGCCCCTGAATATGTCTTGAAACCAATCCTTGATATAATTCATCATTGCGGAATGGACTGAGTGCAATGGGACAGTTATCAGCAAGTGATAAAGATTCTTGCCCCTGCCTATACCTACCATAACATTCTTCTATAACGCCAACTAACCCACTAGTCTTTTCTGAATAAAAATCCTCTTCTGCAGCCTTAGGATACACTGCTTCTGCGCGACGCATGCAAAGAAGAAATTCGTTATCTTGACAATAATCAACAGCACGCGCATCTGAGTATGTCGACATTAAATCAAATAGTAACTTAAATGCCTTTTCTACGTTAGACAAGTCAGATGGCGTCCAAAGTTTAGCGCCGTTAATCCCGCGGTAATAATCCGTCGCATTAATTAGGTAGTGAAGAAAAGTAGAATACGCTTGAAATAGCGCATCTGCGCGCTCATCAATCACCTGCTCAGACTCAGCCTCAGGAAAAGCTGGAAAAACATTCGCATATAAATAAATCAGCACATCCAATAAGTCAAAACCTTGTCCCGCTTCGAGCATCTCACGAATGTGCTCAATCAAAAACAATTGACTCTCTGGGCGAACCTCTGCCAATAGACGATAGGCATAAATACGCTGTTTATCATCAGAGGCTGTTGCTAACGCTGCGATCGCAAATTGTTTTGATGATTGCTGATAACGTGCGATTGTTTGCGGATCAGATTCTGACGCTGCTAAACAATGAGTGACTTGAGAAAATAAGGTATTAACCGCCGAATATTTGAATAAGCGATCTTGAACGGCTTTCGGCACACGAAAATCCCAAGCTTCCAAGAAAAATTCCACTAAGCGTGCCTCGAATAAGCAGTAACAACTCACCGCTAACAATAAAATAATCGATGTCGCATCGTTGACGTGGCTCTGCTCAAGATGAGCCATGATGGCTAATAAACGTTCTTCAGGTAAATAACCAAAGCGTAGTGCGCTTAGATCATGGGTAAATATTTGCTCTAGTGACGCAAGGGGGCGCGCCCCAGCAACAGGGGTGGAGAGTAAGGGCATAACAGCTTCTCATTTTTATTATTATTTACAACAGGCGGGATTATAACAGGACAGACTGGCTTTTGACCAGCTTTTTGCTCAATTAAAAAATACTAAAAAGGTATTTTTTCGCTTATTTTAAGCTGTAACGAGTGGCGCGACCTTTGCCAAGCCGCTGAACTTTTTCTTCTAGCATTAGTTGATGCAATAAGCTCAAGACGGTATTTCTTGAACGACCTAAGTAATCCACTATATCCGCAACGGTCACGGTTTCACGTATTTTTAAAAGTGCGATTAGTTTATCTGCATCCGTTTGCGCTTTTTCAGCTAAGGGCTGAAAACGAAAATTTACTTTTACATAATCACCATCCTCAGAAAAAGTGGGTAGTGCTAATTTAGCGGCACGACAACTATCGAACATCGCACGAATACCCGATCCTAATTTTTCAATCATTCCCATGCGATGTAACATGCGTCCCAGCACAGGGTTGCGCAAATGTGTAATCCCCTCGCCAAGATTATCGATGTTAACATGCCCCGGGAAATTACCTGGACTAAAAATTTCTAAACGATCTTCATACAATGCAATCTTCGTCGCACCGGGAATCGTATATTTCCGATGCGCAACTGCATTAATAATTGCTTCTCGCAAAGCGACACCGGGCACCAAGCTTCTTGCTGTCATATGAATACCTTGCAGCTGGTAATGTCGCTTTAACCAACTTGAAACCAACTCAAAGCTCACCGCTATCTGCTTACTTAAGGGGCCTTTTATTTCTTCTGTTTGAATGATGTTCCGCCCTGAAACCCCTGAGAAACGCGTACAAATAACCAACGCTTCTGGTATGGCCCTTTCAGGATTCTCAGAGAACAAGAGTGTCCCCGCAACCGTTGGCATATAACACTCTTGGTTCACTTCACTATCAATACCTATAATGATTTTTCCGCCTACACCATTTGCGAACGCAATGGCTGTTCTAACAATGGCATCAAATTTTTTCACCGTTGACTTAAATTCCAGCGCTTTACTTTCTCGAGCAGGGTATTGCATATAATCGTCCCAA